>DPVV01000310.1:0-6070 GCA_003526525.1 Lachnoclostridium phytofermentans
TGTTCGGAAAAAGCGGCTTGATGTATGGAGAAAAAACTGTTTGTATTATTATTGGTTATTTGCTACATTGGTTAGATTACATATTTAGTGATGTTCTACCGCTATTACCTTATCACAAATTCAGTGAAAGTGTAATTTAATAAGAAAAGCAATTTGGTAATATGTCAATAACTAATATGAAATGAATTTAGATAGAAGGGGAACATTAATAGACCTACGGTCTGATTCAACAGAATAAATAGGAAGTAAAATCAGTACAACTCTCCTTTAAACACGATACGGTGAACCGTACCATAAGTAGAGAGGCGTTTTACAAATATCTACTGGAAACTAGTTTAACCAAGTAAAGTAGAGTTTTACTAAATAAGAGAATACAACGAGGGCTTGTAATTGTAAGGAATTATAGAGGTTCAAGTCCCGTCGACTGCAGTAGTAAGAAAAGGAATCAAACTAACCGTTTGGTTCTTTTTGTGTTGTATGGCACTCTTTTAATAAACCACCTGCTATATAGGTGTGAACACAGCTGTTTGAGCTTTAAGTAAAAATCTCCAATGATATGATAAGTGCTGGTTCCTTAACGCTATGTTAAATGGTTGTATTGAATACTTTCTAAGTTTTGACAATATAAGGAACTAGTATTACAATACATATATGAATAAAAACAGTGGGCAAGTTGTTATCACTACAAAATCATATGAGGATTGAAACGTTTTGTAACTATTGTTTCTAGAAATGGAGAACAGATGAATGGAAAATAAGAAAGAAGCAGTTATAAGCATTAATAATTTACATATGAGCTTTGGCTCTAAACAGGTGCTAAAGGGAATTAACCTTGAGGTTTATCCTGGTCAGATTATTGGTTACATAGGATCCAATGGAGCAGGGAAAAGTACTACGATAAAGATTATGCTTGGACTGTTGGAAGGATATGAGGGAAATATTAAAATCTTTGGTAGTGAATTGCTTAATGGTAATATTGAATACAAGAAAAGAATCGGATATGTACCTGAAAGTGCTGAGATTTATGATACCCTTACTGCTAGAGAGTATTTGATGTTTATTGGAGATCTTTATGGTAAGGATTCAAAACAAACAGAAAAAAAAGCTGTGAAACTAATGAAACTTTTTGGTATCCAAGAGGTGTTAGATGCTAGAATATCGTCATATTCGAAAGGCATGAAGCAAAAGGTAATGATAATTTCATGCTTACTACATAATCCAGATGTTTTATTCTTAGATGAACCATTAAGCGGTTTGGATGCTAATAGCGTCATTCTTGTAAAAGAATTACTAGTGGCATTAGCAAAGCAAGGAAAGACAATCTTTTATTCTTCTCATATTATGGATGTTGTAGAGAAAATCAGTAATCGAATTATCTTACTAAGAGATGGTCAAATTTTAGCGGATGGAAGTTTTGAAGAATTAAGAAGAAAATCACAAGATGAGTCTTTAGAGCAGATTTTCAATCAACTGACAGGGTTTAACGAGCATCAGTCAATAGTAGAAGAGTTTGTATCTATAATTGCGGAGGAGTGACGATATGAAAGAGTTTAAAACGTTAATAATATTAGACCGCTTCCGAAAAATGTTCGAAAAAATGGGAATAGATTATGATTTGATGCGAAGAATCCTTCAAGTGAAATTTGTAATGGACGGAAGAAAGGTCCCTTCTGTTGTAGGAAACGTGAAAGAAAAAAACAAAGAAACGGAGAATAACTTCCTGAAATCCCTATGGGCTTATGCATTGATGGGAATTATCAATGTTATCTTTGTAACGCTGAATGTAAGTTATCTCTTCCAAATGAGCCTTGTATTTGGCATCACAATGTTTATGGTGATGACGTCTCTTATTTCTGACTTTTCTTCGGTTTTGTTAGACGTTCGGGATAAGAATCTTATACTTTCAAAGCCTGTAATAATATTACGTTAAACATGGCCAAAATCATACATATTGTTGTTTATTTATTTTTCATTACTATGGCATTGATCGGCCCTGCTTTGGTAGTAGGTACCATACGGCATGGAATTATATTTTTTCTTTTATTTTTTATAGAAATCATATTACTAGATTTTTTTATAGTAGCATTAACAGCGTTGCTGTACTTAGGAATATTACGTTTTTTTGATGGAGAAAAGTTGAAAGATGTGATAAATTATGTGCAAATTGGGTTATCTATAACGATTACAATAGGGTTTCAGTTTGTCGGACGATTATTTAATTTTATAGATTTGAACGTAACATTTCAACCTAGATGGTGGCAGTACTTTGTGATTCCTACATGGTTTGGCGCTCCTTTTGAGGTTTTTCTCCGAGGAGATGTAAACATACATTACATCATCTTATCAGTGTTTGCGTTGGCTATTCCTGTTCTTTCTATTTGCTTATACATTAAGCTGATCCCAGTCTTTGAGAGAAACCTACAAAAACTAAATAACCAAAGCGGTAGAAATAAAAAGAAGAAAGGAAAGATAATTGCTTGGATTGCAACAATCGTATGTTCAACCAAGGAAGAAAGAACATTTTTTCATTTTGCCACCAAGATGGTGAAGTATGAAAGAGAATTTAAGTTACGCGTATATCCTACGCTAGGATTTGCGTTTGTTTTTCCCTTCATTTTTCTTTTTACCAGTATACAAAATGGTGGTTTTCATCAAATGGCTTCTAGTAATGCATATTATAATATTTACTTTTGTGCGTTGTTCTTGCCTACTGTAATTTTGATGATGCGATATTCAGCCAATTATAAAGGGGCGTGGATTTATAAGGTTATGCCGATTCATGAATTGGCCCCTGTTTTCAAAGGAACTCTGAAAGCTTTTTTAGTGAATTTATTACTACCTCTATATGTTTTAGAATGTATCATTTTTACTTGGATATTTGGGGCTCGTATTATACCAGACTTAATCGTGGTACTTCTGAATATTTTTATCTATACAGTCATTTGTTTTAAGAAATTAAAAATAGAGTTACCTTTTACGCGTCCCTTTGAACCAGGGCAGGAAGGAAATCAAGGAGCCGTAATTTTACTTATGCTAGTTTTGGGTATTTTGTGTTTAATACATTATCTTTGTAAGAGGGTGACTTTTGGAATCTATATCTATATTCCGGTAGCGCTAATCATAAATGTAGCTTTATGGAGAAGGGCTTTTAATATTTCATGGAAGACCTTAGAAGAGTAGATCTTATTAAAATAGTTCTTTGGGAAAGCTTATGAAACTGAAATATGTGGATTCGTGCAGATAAAGATTAGAATGTAGGAAAAGCCTAATTGAAATGTAGGTGAAAGCAGTTGGAATACTCATTCAATTATAAGGAGGATTTAAATGTTTGATTTAAAGTTTACATATACCAAAAGAGAATGGATAAGAGCTATTCGAAGATATCTGTTTTTGTCAAAGATGATATCGGTGCCCATGATATTGACGATTCTATTTTTGTATGTAGTAATGATTGATTTAGTCATACTTAATAAGTTCATATGGTTAGCAATTATATTTGGTTCAATTAACTTTTTTGTCACGGTTGTCTATGTATATCTTTATTTTATTCAACCAGGATATTCCTATAAAAAAAGTGGACTCGAGCAAAAAGAGATACACTTTGTCTTCTTAGAAGACAAAATATTGAATGAGCATATCCTTGGTTCGTCTAAAGTTTTATGGGAGTATTACCATTCCTATTTAGAGTCCCCGGGGTCCTTCTTCCTTGAGGTAGCAAAGAACCAATACAATATCATCCCCAAAAGAGTGTTAGGAACGAAGGAACAGGTGGATGCATTCCGAGTACTAGTGAAAAAACATCTGATGGAATCATCTGAACTAGAACGCGAGAAAAGAATGAAGCAGAAAGACAAAGATATATAAAGGGAAAATTATAAATGACAATTACGAAGCAAGTAATTACCAAAGAATTAGTTACACTTACAAGGCTATCGTCTCTACGATTAATACTAAGGGCTAAATTTGAATGGAGGTGAAGAATGAAAAAGGTAATGGTCATTGGATGCCCTGGATGTGGTAAAAGTACATTTTCTAAGGCGTTACACAAAGCAACAGGATTACCGTTGTTTCATTTAGATATGTTTTATTGGAATGCTGACAGAACTGTAGTTCAAAAATCCATATTTAAAGAAAAATTGCAAAGCACACTCGCACAAGAAACGTGGATAATTGATGGGAACTACGGTTCCACCATTGAGTTGCGGCTGCAAGCATGTGACACTGTTTTCTTCTTGGATTATCCAGTAGAAGTGTGTCTTGAAGGTATACAATCTAGAAAAGGGAAAGCACGCACAGATATGCCATGGTTTGAGTCGGTAGATGAAGAGGATGAAGAATTTATTACCTTCATAAACAATTACAACTCTTTTAGTAGACCAGTGATAATCGACTTGTTAAATGCGTATGCTGATAAAAACATTGTTATATTAAAAAGTCGAAGCGAGGCCAATAAATATGTAACTCAATTATAGCGATAAATTCCAGTTGCGAGAATGTTATTTAATCAATATGCGAAGCAATCACAGTATACATTTATAGAGAGTCCATACATTAGAATTCATATAAAAACAATTATTATCTGTTATTTATTGTGTCATACAGGATGATTTTTATCAAAAAGAGATGAAATCATCCTGATTTTATTATTGGTATAGATAACTTTTATAATCTATGATATTAATACCGCATCCTATGCTAAAATAAACTACAAGTTGATTTTTTATTTTAAAGATTCATCTTTAATTTATGGATAATGAAAGACCTAAGTGCAATAATACAATTACAGCGCTGATAAATTATTTCGAAAGGGCGAAAATATGGATTATAATTGGATAGGAAATCAAATAGCAATGTTAAGAAAGAAAAAAGGATACACAGGTGAAAGAATTTCAGAAATATTAGGCGTTACACCGCAAGCAGTGAGTAAATGGGAAAATGGAAAATGCCTACCGGAAACAGCCTTGTTACCGAAATTAGCGCAGACATTAGAGGTTACGATTGATCAATTGCTAATGGAAAGAGAAATCACCATTACAAAGGCGGTATTTTCAGATGGAATAAACTCTACCGATATTACATTGATTTTAAATCAATTTATTATAGGTAATTGTTTGCATATCTATTTAAGTGCGGATAGTCTTGGAATTAATCTGAAGACTAATCGACTTGGTGTTGCATTAGTTGAGTATCAGTTACCAAATGGCGTATATTATACATATGTGGTAGAGAATACATACCTTACGATAGATAAAGATACAAAAGGAATACAGTATAGTGGAAATGGGCAACTAGAAATAGTTGCGGCGTATTTTGGAACAGGAAGTGATTATCAAGATTGTTTATCAAAAATAATACATTGCAACTTCTTTCATTGGAAGAAGATTCATGTAGATACAGAAGTATTTCCAAGTTTACCAAGTGCAGATGAAATAGAATATCTTACATTAGTATACCTAAATGAAAATGGATTACATGTTATCAGTGCTGCCGAAAAGGAAACATTAGCCTATAATAGAGGAAAGACGGATTTAAGCTTAGAAGATACATCAACTTGTATATTAACTGGTATGAAAGTACTTCGATTTGAGCAAGGGATGGACTGTACATGGGCAGGAGCTATGACGACAGCATTAAACTATATGGGTGAGAGATATACCTATGAGCAGATTATGGGAATTTCAGGAGCATGCTATCGATTTTCATTTTGCGATATATGGGATTGGAGTGCAACAGATGCCTTGGTATCCTTTGATTATGCAAGTATATTGTTCGGATCACTTGGATATGAAGCGATTTGGGCAAATAGGTTAGAGAAAAATGAGAGAGAAAAAGAACGTGAAAGAATCGTTTCTGATATTTTACATAGCAAACCTGTTTTAGCAATTAATCTTAGAATTGCACCTGAGTGGGGAGTAATTACTGGATATGCTGAAGGTGGAAAAAGACTTTATTGTAGGACGTATTTTGATCAAGAATATTTGAATGAGCAGGAAGAATATTTAGAAAGTGATTTCTGGCCATTTCTAATTCAACATTTTGGAGAGAAGAAAGAAGAATTGTCTCAGACACA
>DPVV01000310.1:6123-6793 GCA_003526525.1 Lachnoclostridium phytofermentans
AGAAGAATTGTCTCAGACACAAAGATTAATAGCATCTCTTAATGCAATGATAGATTCATTTGAAGCTCCATGTGAACGAGGATATTATCAAGGGAGCGAAGGCTATGAACATTGGATTACTGGTTTGTGTGAAGACAATTTATGGAATGATAGTAGTCTAGAGAATGAGGTAGAACGAAGGGGACAAGTTAATGATGCACTGTTACTTAATTTAGGTGATGCAAGAAGATGTGCTGGAGTCTATCTAAATGAATGTGTTTCATTGTTACATCAGGAGGAGGCTAGAATGCTGAATGATATTGCCCATAGTTATACAAAGATTAGTGAAAGGGTACTGGAATTTAGAGAGAAGCTAAATAAGAGAAATGGAAAGATTCTTTGTTATAATGGTTCAATTCAAATGAAACTGAATATGAACTTACGAAATGAACAGATATTATTGTTGAAAGATATAAAGGTAAAGGAGCAGCAATTAGTTGAAGAAGCAAATTACTTATTAGATTGTATGGCAGAAAATCAGAGATGATTTCTCTGTATAATAGAAATGAATGAGGAATCTGGATGTTTTTATTATGAATAGTATTCAAAGAAATTAGTTCGGCTTGAACAAAAAGTAAAAATCTCCTTTAGAAACCATACGGGGAACCGTACCATAAATAAAGTAGACTTT
>DPVV01000313.1 GCA_003526525.1 Lachnoclostridium phytofermentans
CTTGCGGAATCTATTCCTGGAGATATCTATATTATTACAGGAGATGGAAGTTTGATTTCCTCTAGTAATGAAGAAGTTGTAAAAGCTGGAGTAATTCCAAAAGAAATTAAAGATATGATATTACATCGTACCAAAGACTCACAGGAGATTCGGGACGCTTCTGGAAGTAAATTAATAAATGTAAAAGTATCTGAAGTAAATGACTGGATGACAGTTATGATAATTCCTGTAAAAGCGGTTACCAGAGAGGTGGATGTGTTATTCTACAGGATTTTCGTCGTTATGCTGGCTTGCGTCGGACTTTGCGCTATCATGATATTACATTTATATAAGAGCTTTATGGATCCCATCGGTGAGCTTAATACTTCGATGAAAGAAGTGTATGGCGGTAATCTAAACGCTTATATTGATGTGAAGCAGAAAAATGAAATGGGTGATATGATACGCTATTACAATTCTATGCTAGAGCGGATTAATACCTATATTATAGAAGATCTAAAAGCAGAACGTAAGAAAAAAGAACTGGAACTTGAAGTGTTGATGAGCCAGATTAACCCTCATTTTCTATATAATACACTTGAAAATATTGTGTGGATATCCAATGATGCTGGCAGACCAGACATCGGTCGTATGGCTGCATCCCTTGGAAGAATGTATCGTCTGTCAATAAGCGGGGGACAGGTTATTGTCTTAATGGAGCATGAAATAGAGCATCTTATGGCCTTTGTAAAGATTCAAAAAAACCGTTATAAGGATGATTTTGAAATTGACCTCCGTACAGATATGCAGCAGATACATGAATTGTATTCTTTAAAAATATTACTACAACCTGTGGTAGAAAATTCTTTCCTCTACGGTATGACGGGATTAAAACACCCGATGTTAATCCGGTTAACCATTAAAGAGAAAGATGGTTGGGTTACCATAAAAGTGATGGATAACGGGCGTGGAATGGACAAAGAGAAATTAAAGGAAATAAGGAATCAAATCCGCTTTGGAAGGACAGAGAAGGCAGAACAAGAGAGAAATCGCCGTAGTACCGGTATCGGGCTCCACAGTGTAGAAATGAGAATAAAGCTGTACTTTGGAGTTGATCATGCGGTTTCTATATACAGTAAAAAAGATGTGGGAACTTTAACTGTCATACGGATTCCAAAGATAACCAGAGATGATGTTGATGAACATGGTAATCTTAAAGAAAATAAGCGAATAAAGTAAGAGCAGGAAAAGAAATTAGGCATAAAATTGTCTGATTTCTTTTCTTTTTTGTTCAAAATAACGAAATTAGCCAATGAATATAAAAAACGACATATGGGTTATACACAAAAGATACGGTAAAATAGAAGAAAGGAAAGCTCATATTGAATGACTCTTCCTAGCTAAAATAGAAAGTGAGAGACAGGCTTATGAAAATGAAAAAAGCATCAGCACCAAAAGGAAGGATAAAAAGTTCGAAAGAACAAAAGAAAGAAAATAGGTATGGATGGATGTTTATATCTCCATATTTAATATTTTTCACTATATTTACAGGTATTCCTTTTGTAATGGCAATTGTGATGTCGTTTTTAAACGTGAAATATATCACCAGACTTGACAACCTGAAATTTGTAGGGTTCCAGAATTTCATTAAAATATTCAAGAATAAAGAAATTATGGCGTCACTTCTTAGAACCTTTCAATACTCGCTGGTTTATGTACCGTTAATTATGGTAGTGGGATTTTTATTGGCATTTATTTTGAACAAAGGTGTATTTCTGAAAAATACAACCCGCTCTCTAGTATTTATGCCGTATGTATCCAACATGGTAGCAGTAGCAGTCATTTTCAAGGTTTTACTGGGAAATAACAGTCCAATTATTGTAGCTTTAAGAAATATGGGGTTCAATCCTCCGCTACTTTTACAAGATTTAAAGTTGGCTCTTCCTACCGTAGCGGTAATTTCCGTATGGAAGGGTGTGGGACTAAACATGGTGGTTTATCTTGGTGCACTGCAGGAAGTACCTGCTGAACTGGTAGAGGCAGCACAGATAGACGGAGCATCAAAATGGCAGAGAATCAAAAAGGTCATTATACCAATGATTTCACCAACGACATTCTTCTTGGCAATTAGCTCAATTATTGGTTCTTTCCAAAACTTTACCTGTATTCAGGCACTTACCGAAGGCGGTCCGGGACAAGCAACTACAGTTATGTCTGTAAATATTGTCCGTACGGCATTTACGAAATTTGAAACCAGTCAGGCAAGTGCAATGGCTCTTATTATGTTTGTGATCGTTATGATTGTAACTCTTATTCAATGGCGCGGACAGAAAAAATGGGTGAATTATTAAGGAGGAACAGTCAATGCAGAAAAAAAATAAAGTTTCAAAATTAGTATTAACGATTATCATTTTACTTATCGGATTAATAGCCAACTTTCCATTTATATTCATGATTTCTTCTTCTTTTAAAGTTAGTGGAGAAGTTATGAAATTCCCATGGAAATTGATATCAGATAATCCAACTTTAATGAACTTTAAAGCATTATTTACAAATGGGATCTACAACTTTCAGAAATGGTATTTAAATACTATTGTTATGACAGGTCTTACAATTTTAATTAAAATTTTCTTTGTTAGCTTTACAGCATATGGCTTTGCAAAGATAAAATTTAAGGGAAAAGATATTATATTCCTTATCTTATTGTCAGCTATGATGATACCAAGCGATATTATGATTATACCAAGATACATGATATTCAAGAATTTGAATATTCTTGACACTATGTGGGCGTTAATTTTACCAAGTTGTGTGGATGTATATTTTGTGTTTTTACTACGTCAGTCATTTATTTCAATTCCGGATTCCATTAGTGAAGCGGCAAAAATTGACGGATGTGACCACTTCCGTATTTACTGGAGAATTATTTTCCCATTAGCAAAACCAGCGATTGCGACCATGGCGCTGTTCTCTTTCACATGGTCTTGGAATGATTACATGGGTCCGTATCTGTACATATCCACTATGGATAAACAGATGTTATCAGTTGGAGTTAAATTATTCTCATCGGGTATGATTCAGGATTATGGTACTCAGATGGCTGCAGCAACCGTTGTACTTTTACCAATTCTGATTGCATTCCTATTCTGCCAGAAGTTCTTCATCGAAGGTGTCACTTCTTCCGCGGTGAAAGGATGATGCTTGAAGGTTAAGGCAATAACAATAAAGCTTCCGGTCTCTAACAGGGATTGTAATAAATTTATTATGCAATCTGCTTCAGTATTCCGGAGGCTATTTTTTTCAGAATTAAAATTTTCGGAGAAGGGGTTCTCATAAAATAAAGTTTTACAAATTATTATATTTAGAGTTAAAGAGTATAAAATCATATAAAATAATCAGGTTAAAGAAAGGAAAGATACGATGAGTGAA
>DPVV01000489.1 GCA_003526525.1 Lachnoclostridium phytofermentans
ACCAGTAATATATTTGGTGCAATACCACCTGAGAAAAGCATTACTATCATAAAGAACAACATCATTGTTTTTCTAAGTGGCATATGTGGCTTAGAAAGTGGATAAGCTGCCATCCCCATAGAAACAACAGATATTAAAGTACCAACTAAAGTAATAAAAATCGAGTTTCCAAAGGAACGAAGGAAGGCTTTGTCTGAAAGAACGTATTTCATCGCAAAGAGATCAACGTTTTTTGGAACAATGTTAATAATTTGACCTGGTGATGTTAATGCACTTGCAAATACATTTAAAAACGGAACAAAAAAGAAAAGGATTAATATTATTGCAATACTTTTTGCTATAATCTGAAATACATTCTCATCGTTATATCTTCGAAGTACATTCGGTAACTTAAAGATACTGATAATTCTAGCCCCAAGAAGACTTGGTACAAATAAAGATGCTGGAACTATCACTGCAGATGTCAAAAGATAAATAAACTCTGCCTTATCAAATTTAAAATATTCGTGAAATCCTGATTTCTTACTAATACGAAGAATACGAACTACGCTCTCAACCGCCATAACAGCCCATAGGATTACAAAGGCAATGTCCATTCCGCGCTTTGCACTCTCGCTAAAGCGTTTATCAATAAATTGTGCAAATAAGATACCGAGGGATACCATAAGGCAAAGAAGCATCGCCCTACGGATATGATTTTTGATTCTTTCTTCTTTGGTTAAATGAACTTTTACTTTATTCTTTTTCATCTATGACCCCTCCTACCATATTCCGCGGTTGAAGAACTTTTTAGAGATGAAGTTACCACCGACCACTAAGATTAATGCGACAACTGAGTTAAAGAATCCTACAGCAGTTGATAACGCATATTGTGGAATCAACGCTGCTTCCCTCACCAAACGATAAGTATAAGTTCCAAGGATATCACCGCTTGCTTGAATGTATGGTGAATAGAAAACAAATACTTGTTCAAAACCTGCATTCATAATAGAACCAATTCTAAGAATTAACATAACAGCAATAACCGGCATGATTCCAGGTAGGGTAACATAACGAATCTGTTGCCACTTACTTGCACCATCAATTTTTGCAGCTTCAATTTGATTACGATCTAATGCTGTGATTGCAGCCATATAAGTAATGGTACTCCATCCAATATCCTTCCACGCAGTTGTTGTTACTATTACAGAACGAAATGTATCATTACTTGTAACAAAACCTACACGGTCATGTCCAAAATAAGCTAACACGTTATTTACAAAACCAGTATCCTTATTTAATAAGGCAATGAAGATACCTCCAATGGTAGCCCAAGATAAGAAATAAGGAATATACATCGATACTTCTAATGACTTGCGGACTACTTTACCACGCATTTCGTTGATGAGAATTGCTAACGCGATTGGAATTGGGAATACGATTACAATTTTTAAAGTACTGATAATTAAGGTGTTGCATAATGCATTGATTACTTCTTGCTTACTAAATATCTTAATAAAGTTATCAAAACCAACCCATTTTGCATCTAATATACCTCGTACTGCGGATGAACTTCCCAAAAGATTCGGATTCGCTTTAAAAGCCATGATAAGACCAGCCATCGGTATGTAGGAAAATAATATAGCAAACACCACTGCTGGAATGTAGAAGATGAATAAATTACCGTGTTGCTTCATCTGAGTACGAAAGCTTTCTTTACCTGTCCTTTGATTAACTTTCTTCAATATCCTAACCTCCTTAAGTTCCATCACCAGAATACGTAGTGGCCTTACCCCTTTTGTCAGGCACCTACGTATTCAGGTGATGCAATTTTGAAAGATTGGGGCTGTTGCAGTTATTCCTTAGCAAATGCCCCAACCATTATAATTCCTATTATCGAAACAAATCATGTTTACGATAACCAGATTGATGATGCATAAAATGCACCTTTTATGCTAAAATTATCTTGCTTTTACTGGATTAAACTGATCTTTCATATCCCAAGATCCATACCAGTTATTTACTGATTCTGTAACAGCCTTGCCTTCGTACTCATCAAATTTAGCTTGAATTGCTGCTAAATCAAATGGAACGTTCTTTTCGAACATAGAAATTACAATTGCATTCTTAACTTCAATATTTGCTGCATTGTAATATGTGTCATAAGCTTCGTTTGGAGGCATTACAGTTACTGGGTTTTGAATACCTGTTGTACCAATATTGTAGTTAGATTGGCTAAACATCTTATTCTGTGCTTCTGTCTTTCTAACACGACATAACCAGTATGCTGCATAGTCATTTTCTCTTGTACCATCAATGAACTTATCAGAGAAGCCCTGCTTATCATTGAACGCTGGAAGAATTGGATAGTACTGACCATCCACAATGCTATAAGTATCACCTTCTGTACCAAGTACTAACTTAAGGAAGAAATCCTTATCTAATTTCTTATCTGCGTAATCAACATAAGCTGCTGCCTGTTCTTCTGTAGCAAAGTTTGGAACTACAGTGTAGTAAGAATAACCTTCTGTTGCAAAAACTCTAACTTTACTCTTATCTCCCTTGCAATCATCTGGAACAAGTGCGGAAATATAGCCAATGCTATCATCTGTATAAGTAGAAAGATCTGTTCCTTCTTTTGCATTCGTAGTTTCGATTGCATATGCATTCCAGTGTGCAATACGTCCAGCACCTACATTTCTAGTCTGAAGTGATTTCACTGCACCTGCATCATCAGAAGTTGCTTGGTAAAGAATTAATCCACTGTCATAAAGGTCTTCCATATATGCTGCATATTCTGCAAAACCTGGCTGATTTACTACATAAGTAAGTTCTCCATTAATATCTGCCCATTCATTGTAAATGCCAAATGCTGGTAAGATGTTTTCCATGTAAACGACATTGGTATCAACTGCCATAGCGTATCCACCTGCTGGAACCTTGGTAGCAAAGTATGTTAACATTGTTTTATAATCTGTTAATGACATGGAATAACCATTTTCTTCGGATGGAACTGGAATCTGAGCATTTGGATTTTCTGCATTGTATTCCTCTAACCAATCCTTACGATAGCAGATACCAACAGAAGTAGTTGCGAAAGCATTTTTCTGTGGGATAGCGTAAATTTCACCATCTTTGGATGCAGTTCCCCAACCAAATTCAGAGATCTGTTCTTTTAAGTTTGTAGAACCTTCCACATACTTCGTAATAGGTTTTAATGCACCCATAGCCAATAAAGTATAGAACTGATCCTTACCAACCTTTACTGCCTGGTAGTCCTGCTTTAACATAAAGATGTTAGTGACTGCAGTCTGCGCATCCATCGGATCAGCAGGGGACTGTGCATAAGTAACCTTGTATCCGGTTTGCCCTTCCACTAATTTAGCCAATTCAAGTGCATTGAACTCTTCATCCGTAATACCTGCACCAATACTGTAGTAATTAAAGGAATCAACCTTAGGATAATCTGCTAAAGATTTTGCAGCTTCCTTCTCTGGAGCAGGAGTTGCTGTTGCTTCAACCTGAGTATTGTTGCCTTCATTATTACCTTCATTACCCTTTTTGTTGTCATCACTCTTTTTACCGCAGGCAGCCATAGAAACTACCATTGCGCCAACTAAGAGCATAGATACAACTTTCTTAAATTTCTTGTTGATCATGATATAATCCTCCTTTTAAATTTCGTCTAACCTCATCCCATAACAGCCGGTGATACAATAACGTTCCACAAATTATAATTTAGTCTACTTCCATCTTCTTGTTCAAAATAAGCAAATGGAAGTCTCTCCTCTTCTAATTCGTCGATCCGTTCTATCCCCCCTTCTGTCCATAGTAAAATTTGTTCCTTCGCGTAGTAAAGTCGTTCCTTTAATCCGCCAAGACGTATCAATTGTATTTCAAAGCCAAAGGATTTGTTCTCCTTATGCCATTGATACCGAAAATCTCGTAAAAATCGGTCGAGTCTTTTCAATACTTCGGGAATTTTTGATTGAGCGATTTCTCGTAACTTATCAAAATCCTTTTTATCGTATGCTTTTTTAATTTCAACTCCTAAATCTGCTTTCTCCTCTAGTAGGTGACATAGACTTGATAGGGTTTGAAATAGATAGGAATATCTTGAATCCACCTCTGCTACTGCAGCTAATTTATTTTTCTTATCTTCGTAAGCATTCCTTGTTTCACATCTCACAATGGAGTCAAATGTTCCTATTAACACATCATTGTATAATAAGAACTTACAAGCATTGCTGTGTGTATAAGTAGTTTCCATAAATACTTCATTTGGACTATCAAGTAGCATAAATTCTTCAAAAGAAATCCCTGTAACTAGTTTAAAATACTCAGAATACTCTTTCTCTTTGGTAAACTCTTTATCCACAAGATTTTCGAACTGATAAGCTAATTCCGCATAATAGAACATGGTTGGTAACACCGAGAAGGCACTTGCTTCCGCACCGTTATCTCCCCAACAGGTTACTAAGAAAGTATTTACTCCCTTTTCTACACAAGCCTTCACTGCTTCTTTACCGGCCACCTGACTAAATCTATTCTCTGGTGCAAATCCAGTCCATTTCCAGGCACCGGCAGCAAAACCTATGCGGTCTGAAATTCTATAATGTGTTGCTAAATTCTGTGCGTAATGATGATAATCTCTTGAATAATAATCCCAGTAAATTAACTCGATATCCTTAGGCACATGTTGTAATAAATCACTCTTTAACTGATCTTCCTTAAGAGAATAATACTCACCGTTTGCAAGTAATCTAAAAAACATATCACTCCACATCATTGCAGTAAAACCATAACGGTGTAAAATTTCTTGAACTCTCTTTAAATGCTCCACCATAATGGTGAAACGGTTCTGATAACCATTCTGATCAAGGAACTTTCCTAAACCAAGCATATGAGCTTCATCCATACCGATGTTTATCTTTCTTGAAGTATACATTTCCGCAGCTGTGGCAATGATGCGTTCAATTAATTGATATGTTTTTTCATTTCCTACTAAGAAAATATCATTCACATCGATGATTTCTTGGTAGCGCTCATATCTTGTAATCTGATTAATGTGAGCTAATGTTTGTACGCATGGTACTAATTCCATACCGAATTTTGCGCAATAAGCATCAACCTCTTTCATCTCTTCTTTTGTATAAGCTCCACGCATATAGCCGAAGTACGGTTCTTCCTCAATTTTAATCGTATCCTCGGTATAAAGTTGTAAGCTATGATAGCCAAATATCGCTAACTGCCTTATGTACTCT
This sequence comes from Lachnoclostridium phytofermentans, assembly GCA_003526525.1. Taxonomy (GTDB): domain Bacteria; phylum Bacillota; class Clostridia; order Lachnospirales; family Lachnospiraceae; genus Lachnoclostridium. The sequence goes on from DPVV01000489.1 coordinate 5,244, forward strand.
AATAGGGTAGGCAGTTTCATCACTGCATTTCTAGAACAATCTAGCATCACACCCAAATCTCTAAAGCTGCATTGTTCCTTGATATCATATTCATTAAGAGACTCATTCCGAAGCATGAGGTACCATGCTCTTGCTATCTGATTTCTATCTCCTACTGTAATCTGTCTTACATTATCCTTCTTTGTAACCTGAATCCCATTACCTTGCTGCTTTACCTCAACAGGTAAGCCCTCATCAGAAAGGGTAAATGGTAAGGTTTTTCTTAATTCCTCAATAAGTTCATATTGCCATGCTTGATCTGCCAACACATGAAACGGAATCATACAAACTTCTCCTTTCGCATATGAAAGTTATATATTAATGTTTATTAAGTATTTCTCTTATGATCGGTTCCAATCCTTTTCCCATAAAATAGAATCCTAAATCAGTTGGATGAATAAAATCAACAGTGTACTCATCAAAGTCATCATCCCAAAGTGTATACCCATCTAGAAAATAGATAGCATTGTCACCAAGTGATCTAAATTTTTCAACTGTTCCTCTTTGAAACTCTCTTAAGCTATTTCTTAAGGTACCAGCTGATTCATCTAATAGATCCATTAAATGAGGAACTCTGGATACGACTAAGATAGGAACCTCGCTATGACTTTCTCTAAGACACTTAATAAAGTCATCTAGTGACTTTACCATTCTTCCATTTGTCCCGGAATTCGCTTCATAATCAATGATATAAAGAAGCGGCTTCTCTATCTCAGAAAGCATCTTTGCAACCTCATATTCCCCTAAGCCATTTCCGGAAAAACCAAAATTACAATGTTCTAAGTTAAGTTTTCTTGACAAATAATTGGTGTATGCCATTCCTGGTCTGCTTGCACTACCTCCCTGTGTGATGCTAGTTCCATAAAAAATTAGTTTCCCTTCTTTTTCATATGGAGTTGGAGGCTCTATTATTGCATTACTATCGACACCGATCTCTACTTCTTTCACTCCTACATAAAGAGGAAAATGAAATAAAAATTCTTTGACTTTTGTTGTATCCAGTTTTGATACAACCTCACAGATATATTCACTCTGGGTTCTATCAAATTTTGTAATACCAAAGAATTTTAAATTCTTAGGGCTTTCACCAATATAACAGTCAAATCCACATTGAGCAACTGGTGTCATACTTACCATATTAGGTACTGCGGTTATTTTTGCTCTAATTAGAATTCTGGAGGTGCTTGATCGAAAGGACAACTGTCCACCTGCTGTATTTCCTCCAAGTTCATTAAGACAAGGATTAATTTCATTAAACACACTCTTTAATCTGTTAGGAATTCGTTCTAACTTATGATCTTCCTCAAAAAATGCAAATCCAGATAATCGAAGTCTGCAATCCTCTACAGAGAGCCAAGTGATATTTTCCTCCACATTCGTTTCATTTCCAAGCATGTTTTTATCCACTGGTTTATCAGTTGTCATCTCCTACCCCCCTAGGATACTTCTCTATCATATTTCTGAAAATTTTTTTCACTATTTTTCGTGTTTATTCTTATTTTTGGTGAAAATATTTTTTATTTGTCTTTATTTTAAGTGCAAATTGCCAAAAAGTCAAGGGTTAAAAATATTATTTTTTATATATTTTTAAGTTTTGATTTAGTAAAATTATATCAATTAACAATAATACCACTTTTTTATATCAGAGGTACGGAATATTTTGTAAGATGAGTTGGAATTGCTCTAACGAAAGAATTATTGTCGCATTCCATCCAATCAGAATATCCAGATAAAAATCCTGGTAGCTTTTATTATGACAGTATATCATAAATCCTTCTCTGATACTTTTGTCATTATCATTATGATTTTTAATTGATTTGTATGGGTATAGTGCTAATATTAGATTGTTTTAATAAAAGAAAAGTCAAAGCGGATATTCGCAATCCGCTTACGTTA
>DPVV01000492.1:0-11403 GCA_003526525.1 Lachnoclostridium phytofermentans
GTAGTAATAGCTGGAAAAAATGGAATGCTTGTTCGATGAACCCCTAATAGGTCTAACTTTTTCTTAACGATGATAGCATTGTAATAATACTGAGACCGGCTGGAAGAATTAGCCCAAAGCTTTATGTCAGTATCTTGTGTCAAGGAAGTTAAGGTTGAACTAACAGTGGAAAGAGTAACTTCGGTTAACATATTATTGGAAAACACACTTTGTTTTAGCGTATTTTGATAACGATTCTCCACAGATGTTGAGATGGTAATAAAGACACCAATCACAATACATAACATAAATAAGATACCAATGAAAGAAAAAACTTTACTAAGTTTTTTGCGATATTTTCCAGTAGACATAGTCAAAATTTCCTTTCTTGATTTTGAACTGTATATGAATAATATCTTAACTGCATGACAAAGTCAAGGCGAATGCAACACTTAATTATGCAACTTGTATAATTAAGTGTTGCATTGTTAAAATTTATTTAACGTTATGGGATTTTGCAGAAACGGTGGAACAATGAATTGATTTCATTGTTTTTTTATTCTAATCTGGCATTTTAATGATAAAAGTCGACATTATACATGATGAATAAGGAGAAATGAGGATAGATGGAAAAATAGTGATTGATATAAAAAGAATATTGTATATGATTTGGGTTATTGATGATTTACTTCAAATAAGTTTCGTGACATAGTGGACTTAGCCGATACAGGAAAGGCAGCTTAAGTTGGTTTTGTTAAGGTATCGGAGTTTAAGGAGGTAAAAACTATATTATGAAGAAACCATTAGCTGGTAACTTAAAGCGAATAGCTCTTTTTCCAAGGAAAGTTGCACATAGTGTAACAGTAAGTATAAAAAGAGATTGGAGACTTTGGGTATTAATTCTTCCACTACTTGTTTGGCTATTCTTTTATTCAATACGTCCATTATATGGAATATGGATTGCATTCTTAGAATATAGCCCGTTCAAAGGAATAGAAGGAAGTACGTTTGTTGGACTAGATAATTTTAGAGATTTAATGTTTGGCCCTTCCAGCGATTTATTTTGGAGAGCATTTAAGAATACTGTTATTATTAGTTTGTATGGATTAGTGATAGGGTTTCCAGTACCAATCATATTAGCTGTATTGTTTCATGAGATTCGTAATAATAAGTACAGAAAATTTATTCAAACTGTAACCTATGCACCACACTTTATATCAGAAGTTATTGTATGTAGTTTAGTTCTTACTATTTTAGCACTAAACACAGGCTTAGTTAACGTATTATTAGAAAACCTATTCAGTCTATTTGGTGCAGAATATGAACAAATTCATTTTATGGCAAAGTCCGAGTACTTTAGAGGAATTTATACGTTATCTGGTATATGGAAAGAGGCAGGATTTAGTTCTATCGTATTCTTCTCAGCTTTGTGTGGAATTCCACCAGAACTATATGAAGCTGCAAGAGTAGATGGTGCTGGCCGATTCCGCCAAATCCTTCACATTAGTTTGCCTGGTATTAAATCTACCATAGTTATCATGTTAATCATTCGTATTGGAAATATCTTAAATGTAGGGTATGAAAAAGTACTTTTATTATATAACCCAGGTATTTATGATACCGCTGACATCTTAAGTACATTTACATATCGAATGGGTGTAGCGAATAATCCGAATTATGGATATTCTACCGCAGCAAGTTTAGTGAATTCTGTCATTGGTTTTATTATGGTAATTGCTGCAAATAGAATCTCTAAAAAATATTCAGAGACATCATTATGGTAGGAGGTACAGTAGTGAAAAAAAGACTTAATGGAAGTAAGATATTTGATATCATTAATGTTATAATACTTGGATTACTTGGAATAGTCTGTCTGTATCCTCTTGTTTATGTATTTGCATGTTCTGTAAGTAATGGGCAAGCGGTGGATGCCGGTAAAGTATTATTATTGCCGAAAGGTTTTAACCTAGAGTCGTATAAGCAAGTATTGAGTGATAAATTATTCTGGTCATCTTATGCTAATACGTTGTATTTTACTGTTTTAGGTTCACTCTTTAGTATGGTAGTTAGTACTCCAGCTGCTTATGTATTATCAAAAAAGCGATTTGGCTCTAGAAAATTAATTAATATTATTTTATCCTTTACAATGTGGTTTACTCCAGGTTTTATACCGTTATATTTAAATTATACAGCGTTAGGAGCAACGAATAACCGATTTATGATTTTGATTTCTTTTGGTATTCAAGCATTTTACATAATTCTGTTACGAAATTATTTTGAAGCTGTTCCTATAGAACTGGAAGAGTCCTCAATGATTGATGGTGCAAATGACTTTATATGCTTTATAAAAGTTTATTTGCCATTATCGAAACCAGCTCTAGCAACTGTTTGGCTATATTATGCAATGTCTAGATGGAATGGATATTTCTGGTCCACCATTTTAATTAAAGACATGAAGAAAATTCCTTTACAAGTTTATTTGAAGCAAAAAATTATTGATCAGGCATTAGTATCAGAATATGCTTCTTCTATTGCTGGTCAACAGTATTCGTATAATACTATTATTTATGCTTTGGTATTTTGTTCTATTGTTCCGGTATTGATTGTATTTCCATACATTCAAAAATTCTTTGTAAAGGGGGTTATGGTAGGAAGCGTTAAGGGTTAACAAGAACTATATTGTAATTATCAAAACCAAAACTGTGTTTTGATAATCAGATTTACCGTGCCAAAAGAGCACATTTATTGATATTTGATTAGGAGCTAGTGTGAAAATTAAAAGTAATTTTTACACAGCAAAATGGAGGATTATTATGAGAAAACGAATTTTATCACTTTCACTTGCATTAATCTTTGCAGTAAGTGCATTCACAGGATGTGGAAAAAAAGGAGAAGAGACAACAGGAAATAATAATAATAATAAACCAACCAACGAAGCTTCTTCAAACAACAACCAGGGGAAAGATGAAACGAAAACAGAAGCAGCAGAGCTTAAAGTGCATTTCCACTCAAATAATAAGTTTACAATCGTGGATGCAGACGGAAAAATCTTACCAGTATTTCAATTAGCTGCAGATAAGACAAATGTCAAATTAGTAAACACAGCGAACCCGGTTGCTCAAAAGTCAACAGAAGAGTTCCAGTTGCAAGCAACAGAAAAATTCCCAGCAGATATTTATGGCGGTAACTCCTTAAAGGGACCTATTTTTACATATGCATTACAGGGTGCATTCTTACCTTTAAATGATTTAATCGACCAATATGGACCAAACATTAAAAAGTTTTTAGATGAAAATGAAGAAGTAAAAAAGGCACTAACTGCTCCAGACGGAAATATTTACATGCTAAATTACATTCCTGATGGTGATGCTGCTAGAGCATATTTCATTAGAACAGACTGGCTTAAGAAATTAAATTTAGAAATGCCTACAAATTTTGAAGAATTAGAAAAAGTGTTGTATGCATTTAAAAATGATGATCCAAATGGTAATGGTATCAAAGATGAAATTCCATACTTTAATGATAAGTTTGAAGAAATGATTCGTCTTGCAAATCTTTGGGGTGCTAGAGTATATGGCTTTGACTCCTATACAGAAAAAGTTGTTTTAGATGAGAACAATAAAATGTATCATGCATGGACCGCTCCAGAGTTTAAAGAAGCAATTATTGGTATGAATCAGTGGTATGAAGATGGAATCATTGACCCAGAAGTATTTACAAGAAAAGCAAATACCGCAAGACAAACATTATGGACAAAGGATAATGTTGGTGGAATGACACATGAGTGGATCGCATCAACAACATCATACAATTATAATGAAGAGTTATTAAAGACAGTACCTGATTTTAAAGTTGAAGCTATGTTACCTGTAAGCAAAGATGGAGTTGCTTTCGAAGAGCACCAAAGAGCGTTAGCGAAACCAGATGGTTGGGCAATTTCTTCAAATTGTAAGAACCCTGAAGCTGCGATTCGCTTTATGGATTGGTTCTTCTCAGAGGAAGGAAGAACAGCAATTAATTATGGTATCGAAGGTGAAACCTACACGATGGTAGATGGAAAACCTACCTTTACAGAGGAAGTTCTTTCTTCCGGTGCTGTAAACGCTTATTTGCAGCAAGGCTATGGTGCACAGTACCCAATCGGTTATGCACAAGATTTTGCATATGAAGCACAATGGACAGTAAAAGAAGGATTGGAAGCGTATAATCTTTATACCTCCAGTAATGTTTATGAAGCTGCTCCTGCAACACCAATTTTAAATTTTACAGAAGAAGAAACTGCAATTTATGATAAGTATATTACCGTATTAAATGAGTATCAGACAGAGCAAATTAGTGCATTTATCATTGGAAAAGAAGACATCGAAACCGGATGGAATAGCTACATTGAAAAATGTAAAGAACTTGGCTCAGAGGAATTAGTAAAAGTATATCAAAATGCTTATGAGCGTTATGTAAATAATCAATAAAATATTATGGGCTGTTGCAATAGCGTAATCTCTTGTAACAGCTCAATTCATAAAAAAATGAAACACACGAAAGCTTGTGCCCTAGCACCACAAACTTGTTGTGTGTAAAGAACGTACAAAAGAATAGTGATAAAGTTTGAATTAAATCATTCAACCAATACGTTAAAAACTTTGCAGGAATGGAGAAAAAATGAAAAAGATATTAGAACCGAAAGATTCTTTGCTGACAATTAAATATGCACCAGATGGGGAGGTGCTAAATGAGAATCCCCCAAGATTTACATGGATGCCAGCAAGTGATGAGGATTTGGAATATCGTTTACAACTATCTAAAAATCCTGATTTCACGGAGGATGCTACAACAACGTTTGAGCATATTCCATATAATTTTTTTACACTAGATGAGAGCTTAGAGCCTGGAACTTACTATTGGAGATATAGCTTAAATGATAAAAACTTTGATTATAGCCAGGTAAGAAATTTTCAAATTACGAATGACATGATACAGACACCTTTAATTAGCCGTGAACATCGTTATGATCAAGTAACCTTAACTCATCCAAGAATTTGGCTTAATCAAGAGGGAATCAAAAACTTTAGAGAGAATCTTAAGAAAGAAAAAAATTACTGTGGATTTGATACCTTTTATCAAAAATCAATTCTTACGTATTTAGATAAAGAGTTTATAAAAGAGCCAAAACCATATCCAGGCAATAAACGAGTAGTTCATTTATGGAGACAAAACTATACAGACTGCCAGGAAGCCTTATCACATATTCGTTCCTTAGCAGTTGGAGGAGTAATACTTGAAGATGAGCGAATGATAGCACAAGCAAAAGCAGCACTATTAGAAATTGCAGGCTGGGATACCAAAGGACCTACAAACCGTGATTACAATGACGAATGTGCATTTCGCGTTGCTTATGCATTAGCTTTTGGCTATGACTGGCTATATAACTACTTAACAAAAGAAGAACGGGATTATGTGTTTGACAAACTTTTTATACGTACGAAACAAGTTGCTGACCATGTAATTGTGAACTCAAGAATTCATTTTTCACTGTATGACAGTCATGCAGTACGCTCACTTTCCTCTGTATTATCACCATGTTGTATTGCAATGCTTACAGACTGTAAAGAAGCGAAAGAGTGGCTTGACTATACCATTGAATATTTTAATGTAATTTATACACCATGGGGTGGTATTGACGGGGGCTGGGCAGAAGGCCCTATGTATTGGACCACTGGTATGGCATTCGTTATTGATGCCATTAATATGATTAAGAATTTTACCGGCATTGATATTTATAAGCGTCCATTCTTCCAAAAGACAGGTGATTTCCCATTGTATTGTAATCCGGTAGATACCTATCGTGCGAGCTTTAGTGATCAATCAAACCTTGGGAAGTATCCAGGACACAAATTAGCATTTAATATCCGGCAATTTGCCCTTGTATCTAAGAATGAAAATTACCGTTGGTTTTATGATGAGGTTTTTAAAAGAGAACCTGAGATAGAGCAAGCCTTTTATAATAACGGATGGTGGGATTTCCATTTTGATGAAATGGTATATCAGCATGATAGTAAAGACACCACCTTTGAGAAACAAGAGCTTGATATGGTGAAATGGTTCCATGATATTGGTTGGGTTGCAATCAATAAGGATATGAAGGATTTTAATAATCACATTTTCATGTTAACAAAGAGCAGTCCATATGGCAGTGTAAGCCATAGTCATGGTGATCAAAATTCATTTTTACTTTTTGCTTATGGAGAGCCATTCATTATAAAAAGTGGCTATTATGTTGGTTTTAATACCTCGATGCATCGAGATTGGCGCCGACAAACGAAATCACATAACACAATTTTAATTGATGGAAAAGGCCAATATGCAGAAATGGATAAAGCAAAGCAGTTAAATGCAAAAGGGTGTGTTTGTGAAGTCAAAGAACAAGAAAATCTTGTCTATATTAAAGAAAATGCAACCAAAGCTTATGCTGAAAATGCTCCTGAATTAAAAGATTATACAAGAGAGATTTATTTTATCGACAAGTCTTATTTTGTTATAGTTGACAGCATTGAAGCAGAACATGAAGTATCGGTGGATTGGTTGTTACACAGTCTAACCGAATTTAACATTGATCAAAACAAATTCAGCATTGATCGCCCAAAGGCAAGGCTAGACGGTAAGGTTGTTTATTGTTCAAGTCAGATAGAATCTTTAACTCAAACAAATGAATTTGAGGGAGTTGATTTAAAAGAGATAGAAGGGCTTGATGAACAATGGCATCTAACTATGAAAACCAAGAAAGCTAAAAATCATGTCATAGTATCTTTGTTTGTTCCATCTAAAGTGGAAGATAGAAAAATAGTGACAGCAATTAAGGATGACCAGGGACATGATGTATTTATTTACTTTAGTCATGATGGTAACACATTCTCACTTAGAACGGATGGAAACAAAAGATACTAGAGAAGTAAAGAGTGAAAGCTAAATCTTTCACTCAGCAAGCAATACTTGGGAATGCGCAAAAAACAGCGCAGAAATGAGGATAAAATGGATTATTTCAAATATATCAATGAGAGCATTGAATACGAATCAATGCTAGTGGCTATGAAATCTGAGATCCATGATTTTATGGAAAATTTTAAGGATGACTCCCGGTTCATAAGCGGTTGGGGGCACGCTTATTTCTGTAACGAAGATGGCGGAAGATTGATTTATGATATACACAAGCCTTTGGAACATAAATGCTCTATCTGCGGACGAATTTACGATGAATATATGTACAATGCATGTTTTGTTACGATGATGCGTAATGAAGCAATTGTTACAGCTTTAAAGTCATCCATTATGTATCGGGTTACAAAGGAAGACCAGTATAAACTGATTGCAACTGACATCATTGAATTTTATGCTAAGCATTATCATCAGTTTACATTACATGCAAAAGATCAAATTAACTGTAGTCCTACCACGGATGTTGGTGGGGCAGGAAAGATTATGCCTCAGGGCTTAAATGAAGCCATCATTGCTATCCGAATCGTAAATTCTTTGGAGTTGTTAAAGGACTCATTAGACAAAGATTGGCTTTTGATGGTGAAAGAAACCTTATTTGCTCCAATGTTTGAATTATTAGTTCCACAAAAAATGCACATTCATAATATTCCTACGTGGATAAATAGTGCGATTGGTGTATTTGGTTTGTTTTTTCAAGAGGAAAAGTGGATTGCCGAAGCAACAAAAAATCCATTTCATTTATTCGAACAATTACAAAAGGGAGTAACAGAAAGTGGTTTCTGGTATGAGGGTTCCATCCATTATAATTTCTTTGCACTGGAAGGAATTATGAACTTCTTTGTTTCTGCAAAGGCCTACCATTTTGAAATTGATCAAAAATATCAAGACATTGTATTTCATATGTTTGAAGCAGCTTATGACTATGCCTTTGATAATGATATTTTCCCAAATCCAAGCGATGGATGGCCAAATATCAGCTTAAAAACTTATTCTTATGTTTACTATATGGCATATGCCGTATTTGGAGATAAAATACTTCCTTATCTAAAACATATAGAAAACAACCCTGTACCAAGAGCAAGGCTTCCATTATCAGAGCCATATTACTATGATAATCGAATACCGTTAACCAGGATTATGTATTGTCCGGAGTTTTCCGATTTAAAATCAGATAGAATAAAGTCCCGTGGTTCACAGAGTTTTGAAGCGAGCAACTGTGCAATTCTAAGAAATGATACCTATAATTTATTCTTTAAATATGGTCATCAGACGAAAAGTCATGCACACCCGGATAAAATGAACATTGAAATTATGGTAAACAATCAGGTGCTAACCAAAGATTTGTCAAACTCAGGCTATGCTTCTAAGATGTGCAATGAATGGCATAGAAAAATTGCAGCTCATAATACTTGCGTAATTGATGGGATGCCAAGTGATATTAGTCATCCGGGAACTTTATTGGAGAATTCCGATACCCATGTGAAAGCAAGCACTAAGGCATATGATGGGGTTACCTATACAAGAGATCTTACGATAGACGGTACTGTGTTAACAGATATTTTTGACGTGGAACTAGAAGAAAAGAATCAAATTGATTGGTTCTTCCATTATGAAACACCGGTGAACATAGATGGTTTAAAGCTTACTCCGGTATCGATGTTTAGCGAGTATGGACGTATCGAGGAAGTAAAGGAGATTACATTATCTAATAGCAGCATTACTATAGAAAATGAACTCGTATCCATGCATCTTGATTTAGAACAAGGAATGCGTCTCTATCTCGCAAAAACTTATAACAATCCAGCAGATAAGATGAGAGATACGCTAATTATTCGTACAACATCCTCTAGAGCCAGAATTAAATCCACGATAGCTGCAAAGTAAGATTAGAATAAGATTATATCTTTCACTTAGAAAGTTTGTGTCTGCGCTGCAAAGCGTACAAGTACGCTTAACGCAAACTTGATGCTGTGCATTTTCTTGCAAGCAAGACAACGTACAGCGTAGAAAGGATAGGAATGAACTTAGATAAGGTTGAATTTTATAATGTTGGAGACCTAGAACCAATCCCTGGTATTGGAGAGAATGGACTTGTTAGGGTCCCAATGAAAGTAAGAAATCTCTTAAATGAAAAAGCTCGTTATGTTGGTATGGACTCCATCGGTGCAGAAATTCGTTTTGTAACGGATGCAACAAATATAGATATTTATATCTCTATGCAAAAATCGGAGTCAATTGGTAATGGAACTATTAGAATCTATAAAGGAAATTTCTTATATCAGACTTATAGTGTCCAGCCAGGAATTACGAATTTTTTCAGAGTAACACCACCACCTAATTTTCAGGTTGTAAATGATACCATGTTAAATCAAGGAGGCTTTTCTCCAAAGGTTTGGCGCATCGTTTGTAATCGTTCCACAATAGTAATTCACGGAATTGATACTCATGGACATGAAATTAGACCGCCGAAGAAAGAAGAACTACCGAAACTTAATTGGCTCGCTTATGGGTCTTCTATTACGAATTCCCATTTGGATGGATATGTTCATGTAGCAGCTTCTCGTTTAAAGATGCAGGTTCAGAATATGGGATTTAGTGGTTGTTGTCACATTGAGAAAGAATTAGTAGATTACATGGTGAAGGAACGCAGCTTTGATTTTATTACCTGTGAACTTGGTGTAAATATGCTGCAAAATTACACTCCAGATGAATTTAGTGAAAGAGTTCGTTATTTAATCTCATCATTAAAGCAAATCAATAAACCAGCAATCATTATAACGCCATTCCCTCATAGAAAGAGCATGGAATATACAGCTCTTATCGATGTATATTCAGAAAGAAATAGTGAATTTAATCGAATATTAGTGGACCAAGGTAAGAGCACAAATAGTGAGAAGATACATGTTGTTCAGGGTAGTGACATTCTAGATGATGTGAATGGTCTTAGTGGTGATTTGACTCATCCAACTACCTATGGGCATGCAATTATGGGGATTAACTTAGCAAACCATATTAAAAATTTCTTAAAGTTATAAGCTATACGCAAAAAGGAGGAAACTATGTCATACTTTCATTTAAAAAAGGATACTAAAATCGAAATAGTAGAAGCCGAAAAATGTAGCCGTAGAATTACAGGCTATGACGGAAAATTAATGACAGTTGAGGTGTCTTTTAAAAACGGATGTATTTCAGCCCCACATAAACATCCGCACGAGCAAATTACTTACTGTCTAGAAGGTAAATTCGAGTTTTATATTGGAGATGAAACAAAGGTGATAGAAGAAGGGGACACCGTATATATGCCTCCGGAAATAATGCACAATTGTAAGCTATTATCAGAAGAAGGCAGATTGTTAGATATTTTTACACCGATACGAGAAGATTTTTTAAGCAAATAGGAAAGACCTTGTATTGTAAAGTGTTAAAGTACGTGTTTCTTATAATATCGAAAGGCACTGTACTACGATATCAATTTTATAGAGGTGAAGTACGTTGCTTCGTAATGTACTCATATACTGTAAGATGTTAGATATAGAAGATGGAAAATGAAAAAGAAAACATGAAGTGAAATGTAGGAGGATAAAAAAATGAGAGCAGTTATAACAGGTGGAACAAGTGGAATCGGTCTTAGTGTTGCTTTGACTTTAGGTAAGGAAGGGTATGATATTATTATTACTGGAATTGATAAGGAAAATGCTGACAATGCATTATCTGAATTAAAAGAAAATAATATCAATGCAGAGTTTATCTATGCCAACTCCATGGAAGAAGATGATGTGAATCAAGCTTTTGATCAAATAGCAAAACAGTATGATTCGATTGATGTATTAGTAAATAATGTAGGTGGTTTAGGCGGTAGACAGAAATTTGATGGTATGGAAACATCCTTTATGAGAAGAGTAATGGCATTAAATTTTGACAGTGCATTCTTTGCTAGTAGAGCAGCAATCCCTCTATTAAAGAAAGGTACGAATCCTTCCATTATTAATTATAGTACGATAGCTGTTACTTCCGGTGGAGGTCCAGGTGCTGGAATTTATGCAGCAGGCAAGGCGGCAATTGAAGGATTAACTCGTGCTTTAGCAAAAGAACTTGCTGAGTTTGGTATTCGTGTAAATGCGGTATCACCTGGAACAATTGATACTGCTTTCCACTCTGCAACAAGTAGAGATGTTATGGAAACATGGAAGTCTGGTATCGTAATGAAGCGTTTTGGTGATCCATCAGAAGTAGCAACTGTTGTTGAATTTTTAACTTCAACCAAAGCTTCCTTCTTAACAGGCGAAATCATTCAGGTGAATGGTGGGCAGGCATTTATTTAGTTCATACAAGGACAGCTTACTTTTCTTGTTTATTTAAACTAATTTTCATGGGGCTTCTATAAAAAATAGAAGCCTCATTGTAATTTACGACATGCAATATAAAAAACTTATA
>DPVV01000492.1:11486-12647 GCA_003526525.1 Lachnoclostridium phytofermentans
TGCAATATAAAAAACTTATATCTTAAATCGAAGAAACGGAGTGTGAGTACTATAGTTAAGAAAAAGAGGTTATCAATTAGCATTTTTGTAAAATTAATTGCAGGTTATTTTATTCCGGTTTTATTTATGGTATTGCTAGGAATTATTGCATTATCGAAATCGTCTTCTGGATTAAACGAAAATTATGAGAATAGTACAAATCAAGCAATTGATATGACTGCAAACTATTTAGAATTAGTACTTGAAACAGCACAAGCGGAAGTTGATCAATATAGTAAGAATATGAAATTATATAATTATTTGGCAGGCGAATCCATCGGTGACTTAACCAAACAATTGGCTTTCCTTGATGAAATATATCAATCTATTTCATCAGCAACTACTGCAAATAAGTTTATCTCTAACATACATATCATACCGGGGAAAGATTATAATGTATTTTCTACAACGCTAAAGGGAAATCGTGGTTTTTACGAGCTTTTAAAAGATTCGCCAGAGGGGTTAGCGCTTCAACAAAAGAACCCGATTTGGGTAGGAACGCACAAAGTAATTGATGAGGAGCTAAAGATTGGTGAGGGGAGTTATATCATATCCTATATGAAGCTAATTAAGAATTTTGATAAAGATTATGGTGTCCTGGTTGTTGATATAAGTAAAAAAGAACTAACGGAAGTTTTAAACCAATTAAATTTAGGAAAAGGAAGTTCTGTAGGTTTTATTACCGCAGATGGGAAAGAAATAGTAGTATCACAAGAAAGCCAAGAGTTACAGGAAATATCATATTCTGATCAATCCTTTTATCAAGAGAGCAGACTAAGCGAAGGAGACAAAGGTAATTCTTACGTAGACATTCTAGGTGAGAAATACTATTACATGTATCATAAGATTGGTGATACAGATGCTATGATTTGTGCACTGGTACCACAAAAAAATATTGTGAAGCAAGCAAATGAACTTAAGTATATTGTTAGTATCATTGTTGTATTAGCAAGTATTATTGCACTTTTATATGGGGCTAAGATATCAATCGGTATTAGTAGGTGCTTATCTACAATTAATAAAAAATTAAAATTAGCTGCCAAAGGTGATTTAAGTGTAACAATAACTACAAAGCGAAGAGATGAATTTGCGGGTCTTGTTTCTAATATAAGTGAAATGATT
>DPVV01000112.1:0-1158 GCA_003526525.1 Lachnoclostridium phytofermentans
GTGGTTCAGGGTGCTAAAGGACCTCAGGCTACTAACGTAACAAGATTATTATTCTTGTAAGTAGCAGATAACTGATTCGTCTTGTTCTAGACATAGAAACGTTTGATATCAGACGATTCCATGATCGTGGAATTACTTTCAGTGTACCTTTTTCTATAATATAAATGTAATATTTTATACGGAAATAGCTATATTGTAAGACAATTTTGTAACGAATCTAAAGAAAGAAAATAGAAGTTGTTTGTAACAACTTTTGTTTTCTTTCTTTTTTTAGTTTGCAAAACTAGGAAAGTTCGTTGAACATAATTTTCCTTGTCATGAATTAAAAGTCATAGGATGTGAGCATTTTCAATTACTACACCTTGCATCTTATTTTACTTCACAGAATATGCAATAAATGATATAATATTTTCTAGTTGAAGAAATAGCAGTGAGCGAGTGAATGGAGGTTCTTATGAAAATATCTCAAAGACCGTTTGGTAAGACCAAGCAGGGAGAAAAAGTAACATTATACACGATAACAAATGATCATGGTATGGTAGTATCCGTCAGTGATTTTGGTGCTAATATTATCAGCATTATGGTACCGGATAAGAATGGAACATTTGCAGATGTAGCTTTAGGGTATGATAATGTAAAGCAATATGAAGTGAACGGACCAGGATACGGTTCTTTTATCGGCCGTCATGCGAATCGTATCGCAGAAGCTTTAGTCGTAATAAATGGCAAAGAATATAAGTTAGAAAAGAATGATGGCAATAACAATTTACATAGCGGTAGTACGGGCTATAATAAATACCTATATGAAGCTGAAGTTTTTAAAGACAAGGATGAGACTACAGTAGAGTTTTCCAGATTAAGTCCTGATATGGAACAGGGATTACCAGGTAATCTAGATCTTGTGGTTTCCTATACATTAACCAATGATAATGAATTAGTGATTGAATATTATGGAGTATCGGATAAGGAAACCATAATCAACTTTACCAATCATTCTTATTTTAATTTGGCTGGTCATAATAGCGGTAGCATTGAGAGTCATCAGGTAATGATTGATTCGGATGAGTTTACATTAACAGATGAAGCGCTAATTCCTACAGGCGAATTTGCAAAGGTGGAAGGAACACCGATGGATTTTCGTAAGATGAAGAAAATAGT
>DPVV01000112.1:1232-1654 GCA_003526525.1 Lachnoclostridium phytofermentans
AATAGGAAAAGATATTGAAGCTGATTACCAACCTCTTCGTGTTGCTGGCGGTTATGATCATAATTATGTTATAAAAACCTCAGAAGAAGAAGCAGTTAAAGTTGCAGAACTTTGGGAGGAAAAGAGTGGACGTCTCATGGAGGTATTTACAGACGCGAAAGGTCTTCAACTCTACACCGGTAATTTTATTCTTGGAAATGAAAATGGTAAAGAGGGATATTGCTATCAGAAACGTGATGGAGTTTGTTTTGAAACACAATATTATCCAAATTCCTGTAATATTAGTAATTTTCCATCCTGTCTTAAGAAAGCAGGGGAACCATTTGAAAGTGTCACAATCTATAAATTCTCAGTGAAAAAATAAAATGGAGCTGTTGCGTTGTAAACTGCTCATTGTCTCTAAGACAGGGAGTGTTTACAAT
>DPVV01000112.1:1831-4071 GCA_003526525.1 Lachnoclostridium phytofermentans
GCTGTAAGGTTACGAGGAAGTCAAAGCGGATTCCGAGCATCCGCTTTGACATTAATCTCGGAACAAAAAAACTATCTGAGATTTAGATTGACAGTACAAAAAATGCAAAGAAATATTATTTAGTACCGTAGATACGATCACCTGCATCACCTAAGCCAGGTAAAATATAACCCTGTTCATTTAGACGTTCATCAAGTGCACCAATATAAATATCAACGTCTGGATGAGCTTCTTGTAATCTTTTAAGACCTTCTGGAGCTGCAATTAGGCACAGAAAACGAATTTTATCAATTCCACGTCTTTTTAATAATGTAATTGCAGCAGCAGCAGAACCACCAGTAGCAAGCATTGGATCCACAACAAAAATTTCACGTTCAATAGCGTCAGATGGTAATTTACAGAAGTACTCTACAGGTTCAAGAGTTTCTTCGTTACGATATAATCCTATGTGACCTACTTTTGCATTCGGTGTTAGACCAAGAACGCCGTCTGCCATATGCATTCCGGCACGTAGAATTGGAACGACACATAATTTCTTGCCTTCAATTTCTTTTACAATTGTCTTAGTAAGTGGAGTTTCCACTTCTTTATCAGTTAGTGGAAGGTTGCGGCTTGCCTCGTAATAGATAAGCATAGCTACTTCGGATACTAAATCACGAAATTCTTTAGTAGATGTGGATTTCATTCTCATAATACCAATCTTATGTTGGATTAGAGGATGATCCATAATGCAAACATTTGACATAATGATACCTCCAGATATTTATGCATTTTTCATGCACTTAAACTTTTGTTGCAAAATTTTCTGTGTACTAATCCATAATATGTGGGAGTTCACAGAAATGTATTCATGGCTAGAACGCCCGCTATTGCGTGCGTTCCTACTTCGAATTTTTTCTTACCGACTATTATAACAAAAAGTGATAGTAAAATAAAGAAAAGTTTTAAAGAAAAAAATGGAAAATCTTGATTTTAGGCTTGAAATTTGTTAGGATATGGGAGACAAAGTGAATGAATGGAAAAACTGTAACATTGTGATGTGTTAGATAATAAAAGTTAAGGGGGGATGTTGTGTGATTAATACACTCTTTCATAGGGACAAAATAGGAGCCACAGCTTTAATCGTAGATGATAATCCGGTTAATCTGATAGCAGGAGGAATGATGTTAAAGACTTATGGCCTTTCCGTGGAAACTGCTGGAGGAGGAAGGGATGCATTAGAAAAAGTAGTTGAAAAAGATTATGACTTAATTTTTATGGACCTCATGATGCCAGAAATTGATGGAGTTGAAACTGCGCAACGAATACATAACTTAGAGGGAAAGTCAGGTCAGGTGATAATTGCGATTTCAGGTGCTCTTATCGGTGAAAATGAAAGAATTGCAGCAACAAATGAATTTTGTGATGTATTAGAAAAGCCAATTGAGGCAGATAAACTAAGTCAATGTTTAAAAAGATGGTTACCAAAAGAAAAATTATGTGAGAATTTGATAGATGCCTTTCATGACATTGGGGAGGGAACGGATGAAGTAACAGAATTTATGGAAATTTTTCAACAGGTCACTACTCTGGATTGTAGCTTAGGCTTGCATTATGCTCTAAATCAGGTGGATAATTATATCCGCATAGTGGAAGCATCGATGAAACAGTTAAATCAATCAAAAAGTAAGCTGGAACGAATTACGGGAGCGGAAGAACGTCGTATTGTAGAAGCAGAATGCCATTCTTTAAAAAGTATACTGTATCATTTGGGATCAAGAGAATTAGCGGAAAATGCAACTGCCCTTGAAATGAAAAGAATGGGAGTGGATCTGTTAGAGAATAATAATTCTATCAATGAATGTCAGATGGAACAGTTGAAGAGATTTCTCATGCGTATTAACTTATTTTGTAGTGAACTCGAACAAGCGTTAATCGCATATAATAATAGAAGATATCCTAAGAATGAAACTATGGGGATTTCGACCTGTTCTAAAGAAGTAATCGCAAAGCAGCAGGAAAAAATATTATATCATATTAGTCATTATGAGTATTTTGAGATAATAAATGGATTAAGACTACTGTTAACGATGGTATCTAAAGAAGATCAAAATAAGATTTATCAAGCGATGGAAGCGGCGGAAGAATTTGATTATGAAAACACTGCAATGTATGTGAATCAAATTAAAATTTGATCATTTAAATTTGATGAAATTGAATATGATGAAATTAAGATTTGAAAGAATAGAGATAAAAAGTCG
>DPVV01000043.1 GCA_003526525.1 Lachnoclostridium phytofermentans
GTATATAACGTTATCATTGAACCCAAAGTGGTCTTAACCGATGAGGATTATTTAGAACCAACAGTTGAGGCACTAAGTAGTGTATTTGGATTAGATGCAGCAGAACTAACATCACTAATCCATGAAAAATCAACAAGTTCTTATCAACGATTGTTAAAACAAGTGACAATAGATGTAGTAGATCAATTTGAGAATTTAAAAAAAGAAAATAGGAATATTAAAGGGGTATGGTTTGAAGAAGAGTATAAAAGAATCTATCCATATGGAAGTTTGGCTTCTCATGTCATTGGTTATACCAGTGCAGGAGATGTTGGTACTTGGGGGATTGAGGAATACTATAATAGTAGTTTAAATGGTACCAATGGTAGAGTATATGGATTCTATGATTCTGAATTAAATCTTACTAGAACAAGAAAAGAAGCAATCAATGGTTATTCGATCGTATCAACGATAGACTCTAATATACAGCGTATCGTTGAGGAGCATATTAAAAAATTTCAAGAAGAAATCGGAGCAAATAATGTTAGCGTCATTGTATCTAATCCAAACAATGGGGAAATCTATGCTATGGCTACTAACCTTGGATTTGATTTGAATAATCCTTACGATTTATCTGCGTATTATGATGAGGTTGAGATAGCCTCGATGAGTGAGGAAGATAAAGAGAAGGCATTAAATTCGATGTGGCGTAATTTTAGTATCAGTGATACTTATGAGCCAGGATCTACTTTTAAACCTTTTACCGTAGCATCTGCTTTAGAAGAACATTTGATTACACCGGAAACAACGTTTCAGTGTAATGGTGTACAACGAGTAGGAGGTCATAACATCAGGTGTAATGCAAGGCATGGAACGGTAACACTTGCACAGTCCTTAATGAAGTCTTGTAACCCATCTATGATGGCGATTGGAGAGAAAGAGGGGGCATCTTTGTTTCATACTTACCAGGATCATTTCTTTTTTGGTAAGAAAACAGGGGTAGATCTTCCGGGTGAGTCGGAGGGTATCTTAATTTCTGAGGATAAGTTACATGTAACCGAGCTAGCTACCAGTAGTTTTGGTCAAGGCTTTAATGTTACTATGATTCAGATGGTCGGAGGATTTGCTTCCTTAGTAAATGGTGGACATTACTATCAGCCTCATGTTGTAAAAGAAATTGTTACTGACCAAGGGACTACGATTGATGAGAAAGAACAATATCCTATCAATGAGACTGTTTCTACTGAAACTTCGGAATTCATCCGTGAAGCTATGTATTTAACAGTACAGGACGGAACTGCGAAGCCAGCTCAGGTGAAAGGATATCTGGTCGGTGGAAAGACAGGAACTGCACAGAAACTTCCTCGTTCTTCGAAAAAATATGTTGTTTCCTTTATTGGCTGCGTACCGACCGATGATCCACAAGTAGTAATTTATGTGGTAATTGATGAAGTTCACGATGAGACAAAGAAAGCAAGCAGTACGGTTGCAACAACACTTACAAGTCAGATCCTTAAGGATATCTTACCATTTCTTGAAGTATATCCAGAAGGTGAAATTGAATATAAAGTGGACCTTCCGGTAATTAAGGATGGAGAAGAGGGACAAGTAGGAGAAGGGCAGCAAGGAGAGCAAGGAAACCAGGGTAATAGTGGAGAAGACAATTATGTTGGTTTTGATGATTCCCAAGCGGATGCTATTCCAGATACTATGTCTGACTAGTAAGTATATGAATCATCACTTCCATATACATTCTAATGCTATACCAGATACTATGATAGACTAGTTCTAAGAAACATGGTAGAAAAAAGGCAAGAAAAAAAGAAAACAATCATAACAACGAGCATACAATAATAAAATAGAAATGTATCAAAATCATTTTGGAGTCGTATGCACCGGTATAAATCATTTAACCGAAAAAATATAACAATTGTTGTTATCGTCACGTTTTTTATCGCCTGCTATCTTTGTGGAAGATTATTTTATCTCATGGTAGCAGCTTCAGAAAATTATGCCATCAAGGCTAGGCAGTTACATGAAAGAGAACGAAGCATTAAGGCTGAGAGAGGAACAATATACGATAGAAATGGTACTATCATTGCTGCGAATAAGCCAGTAAGTACTATTTCTGTTATCCATAATCAGATTAAAGATCCGGAAGGTGTAATAAAAGCCTTATCCGATGCATTAAACCTTTCAGAGGAAACTGTTCGTAAGAGGGTTGAAAAGTATTCCTCGATAGAACGAATCAAGTCGAACGTTGATAAAGAAACAGCCGACTACATACGTAATCTATCCCTTGCTGGTGTTATGGTGGATGAAGATTACAAACGTTTTTATCCATATGGCTCGTTAGCTTCTAAAGTAATTGGGTTTACTGGAAGTGATAATCAGGGCATTATCGGCCTTGAGGTAGAGTATGATTCTTACCTTCAAGGAGTAAATGGAACGATTCTCACCCTTACAACTGCACATGGAATTGAAATTGACGGTGCTGCTGAAAACCGCATCGAACCGATTCCAGGAAATAGCATTCATTTAAGTTTAGATGTAAATATACAAAAATATGCAGAACAAGCTGCCACAAAAGTTATGGAGGCAAAAGGAGCTAATAATGTTAGCTTAATTGTATTAAATCCGCAAAATGGCGAAATCTATGCAATGGCAAATGTGCCAGAGTTTGATTTAAATAATCCATATAGTTTTAGCGAAGAGTTAAAACAAAAATACGAGGGAGTGACGCTTAGTAGTACAGAGAAGACGAATATACTCAATAATATGTGGAGAAATCCAAGTATCAGTGATACGTATGAACCAGGTTCAACCTTTAAGATAGTTACAGCGACTGCAGCACTTGAAGAAAAGGTTGTTAGATTGACTGACCGTTTCTTCTGCCCTGGGTTTAAAATTGTAGAAGACAGAAGAATCCGCTGTCATAAAGCAGGCGGACACGGAAGTGAGGATTTTGTTCAAGGTATCAAAAATTCTTGTAACCCAGTATTTATGGAAATCGGTGCAAGAGTTGGTGCAACGAAGTTTTATGAATATTTTGATCGCCTTGGGTTGTCAAATAAAACTGGTGTTGACCTACCAGGAGAAGCAAATTCAATTAAACATAAGCTAGATAAAGTAGGTGTGGTGGAATTAGCAACAATGTCATTTGGTCAGTCTTTTCAGATTACCCCACTACAGCTACTTACCGCGGCAAGTGCAATTGTAAATGGTGGAACTTTAGTAACACCACACTTTGGAGTTAATATACAGAATGCAGAAGGTACTGTTATTAAAGAGCTTACGTTCAAAACAACGGACAGTGTGATATCAAAAGAAACATCGGAAACTATGAAGATGTTATTGGAAGCTGTTGTTGCAGACGGAACAGGTAAAAGAGCATATATACCAGGTTTTCGTATTGGAGGTAAAACAGCAACCTCTGAAAAACTTCCAAGAAGATCTGGAAAGTATATCTCCTCATTTATTGGATTTGCCCCTGCAAACAATCCGCAGGTAATGGCAATTGTTTTAATCGATGAGCCGGAAGGAATATACTATGGCGGTACCATCGCAGCACCGGTGATTTCAGAAGTATTTGATAATATCCTACCATATATAGGTATTGAACCAGCTTATAGCGAAAAAGAATTGGAAGAATATAATATCGGTAAATTTGAAGTACCGAGTTTTATAGGTTTAACAAAAGCAGAAGTGGTGAAAAAATTGAAAGAGTATTCCTTTGGTCAAGTTACTTACCTTGGGGAAGGTGAAATTGTGAAAGAGCAATTTCCACTGGAGGGGGATATGATCAAGCAGAACAGCGACTTGATTTTATATTTGGAATAGCCTATAATTAGGAAGATTGATTTCCTGAAAAGATAAGTATTCGTGCGAAAAATTAATCTTTCAAAAATTGAATTGTAAACAATTCAATTTGCAAATATTGTGCTGATGCTCAAATTTGCAGATGGATGTAGAATGGAGCTAATAATGAATTTCCTAGGTAAAAAAGTATTGGTTGTTGGTGCCGGTAAAAGTGGTATCTCTGCGATAGAATTACTATCACAGGAGGGGGCACAAACCATTCTTTATGACGCAAACGCAGAAATAAACAAAGAAGAAACTAAATTAACAGAATTTCGGGAGAAACTACCGAAAAATTACAATGGGGACATCATACTCGGCGAATTTCCATCCGAACTTAAATCCGAGCTTGATATGGTTGTGTTAAGTCCCGGGGTTCCAACAGATTTAGATTATGTGAAGGACCTTAAGAGTGTAGGGATACCAATCATTGGTGAAGTTGAACTTGCATATAATTTTTCTAAGGGTAAGATAGCTGCCATTACAGGAACGAATGGTAAGACAACGACGACAACTTTAGTAGGCGAGATTATGAAAACCTATTACAAAAGCGTTTTCGTAGTTGGAAATATTGGAGTTCCATATACTCAGATGGTAAAGAATACAGAAATCGAATCTGTTACTGTTGCGGAAATGAGTAGTTTTCAATTAGAAACTGTAGAGAATTTTAGACCAGACGTTTCTGCAATCTTAAATATAACACCGGATCACTTAAATCGTCATCATACGATGGAAGCATATATAGAAGCCAAGGTGAATGTAACTAAAAATCAGACAAAAGAAGATACTTGTGTTTTGAATTATGAGGATTCCTATCTTCAAAATGTGAGTGGGGGAATTCCTGCTACAATTCTATGGTTCTCAAGTGCAAGAGAACTTGAAAGCGGACTGTTTCTTCAGAATAATCAGATTATTTACAGAGACGATGAGAAAGAATGCGTAGTTTGCGATGTGAATGAATTACAGATCATTGGCAAGCATAATTATGAAAATGTCATGGCAGCAGTGGGAATTGCAATTGCTTTAAAAGTTCCAATGGAGGATATTCACAAAGCATTGATAGAATTTAAGGGAGTGGAGCATCGTATTGAGTATGTAACTACGAAACGAGGAGTGAAATACTACAATGACTCGAAAGGAACAAACCCGGATGCTTCCATTCAGGCAATCAAAGCAATGCAGACCAAAACTCTTTTGATTGGTGGCGGTTACGATAAGGATTCAGACTACGATGACTGGATTAAAGCCTTTGATGATAAAGTTACCTATCTTGTGTTGCTTGGTCAAACAAGAGAGAAGATAGCGAATGCAGCAAAAAGACTAGGCGTTAAGAATATAGTCTTGGTTGATAGTCTGAGTGAGGCAGTTACCTTTTGTGCGGAACATGCAGGTGTAGGTGAAACTGTATTATTATCTCCATGTTGTGCAAGCTGGGGAATGTTTAAAGATTATGAAGAACGCGGTATGTTATTCAAGGAATATGTCCATGCGTTAAAAGATGAATAAGTAGTGTGAGGTGAAGCATTTGACCAGGGAAGAAATGGAACAGGGGAAGAGGAGAAAGACGAAAAATTACTATGACTATAGTCTACTGTTTCTGATTATATTCTTAGTATGCTTCGGCTTAGTGATGATTTATAGTACCAGTTCATACAATGCAGCAAAGTATTATAATGATTCCACGAAATTTTTACGTAGGCAAATGCTTTTTGCTATCGCTGGTATTCCTATTATGATTATCGTATCAAAGATAGATTACCGTATTTATATTAAAAAACTACCGATCATACGAATACGACCAATAACGTTGTTATTTTTCCTATGTATTATTCTACAATCTGTAGTATTGATTTTCGGAGAAGCAACCGGTGGTTCCCAAAGATGGATTTCTCTCGGAGGTCTTGGTAAATTCCAACCCTCCGAGTTAACCAAGATATGCGTAGTATTATTTACTGCATACATAGTTCAGTTAGCCCCGAGGAGGCTTGATAACTTCTTAGGTTTCGTTCGAGTGGTAGCCTTAGTAGGTCCACTGCTTGCACTTGTAGTAGTAGAAAACTTTAGTACAGCA
>DPVV01000243.1 GCA_003526525.1 Lachnoclostridium phytofermentans
GTTATAACTGACCCATTTTCATTATCTCCTGAACATACATTACAAGATGCGGATGAGTTAATGGCAAAATATCGCATCTCTGGTGTACCAATTACTGAAGGTAAGAAATTAGTTGGTATTATTACTAACCGTGACTTAAAATTTGAGACAGACTTTAGCAAAAAAATTAAAGAATCCATGACAAGTGAAGGCCTTGTTACTGCAAAAGAAGGCGTTACCTTAGAAGAAGCTAAGAAAATTCTTGGACAAGCAAGAAAAGAGAAGCTTCCTATCGTTGATAAAAACGGTAACTTAAAAGGACTTATTACAATCAAGGATATAGAAAAAACAATCAAATATCCATTAGCAGCAAAGGACTCTATGGGTAGACTTCTTTGTGCGGCAGGTGTTGGTGTAACAGCAAACATCCTTGATCGTGTTGATGCTTTAGTAAAGGCAAAAGTAGATGCAATTGTTATTGATACCGCTCATGGACATTCTGCCAATGTACTTAAGGTTGTAAAGATGGTTCGTGAAGCCTATCCAGAACTACAGATTATCGCTGGTAATGTTGCAACTGGTGAAGCAACTAGGGATTTAATTGAAGCAGGAGTTGATTGTGTTAAGGTTGGTATCGGCCCAGGATCTATCTGTACAACACGTGTTGTTGCAGGTATTGGTGTTCCACAGATTACTGCAATTATGGATGCTTACCGTGTAGCCAAGGAATATGGTGTTCCAATTATTGCAGATGGTGGTATTAAGTATTCTGGTGATATTACGAAAGCAATTGCAGCAGGAGCAAATTTATGTATGATGGGTAGCATCTTTGCTGGTTGTGATGAGAGTCCAGGAACATTTGAATTATTCCAGGGTAGAAAATACAAAGTATATCGTGGAATGGGATCCATTGCAGCTATGGAAAATGGAAGTAAGGATCGTTATTTCCAAGCAGATGCTAAGAAGCTAGTTCCAGAAGGTGTAGAAGGTCGTGTAGCATACAAAGGTACTGTAGAAGATACTGTATTCCAGTTAATGGGTGGTCTTCGTTCTGGTATGGGTTATTGTGGAGCGAAAGATGTTGAAACATTAAAGGAAACAGGACGTTTTGTTAAGATTTCTGCAGCTTCCTTAAAGGAAAGTCATCCTCATGACATCCATATCACAAAAGAAGCTCCAAACTATAGTGTTGACGAATAGTAAAAGCATTGTGGATTTGATATGTCCTAAAGAATAAAGGCTTTTAAATTTAGAGTAGCACCTCAATTATTAGTTGAAAACTAATAATTGAGGTGCTACTTTTGGTATTGTAATAAATGTACATGTATGGAATAATAGAAGAAAATTCATCTTAAATTTTCAATGAAAATGATTTAAAATAGAATAGTAGAAAGAAATAAAGTTCTAGAGAGGAGGATATATGGTGTTAACAGAAAAAGAATGGAGATTAAGAAAAAAGAAAATACTAAGAATAAAACAATATACCGTAATTGGACTTGCAGTCGCAATTCTTATTATGTTATTGTTAATTATTTTTACATAAATAAAAAAATGTACAGTAGAGTATGAATTACAACACTAAGATAATTAAAGCAAATTTTACACTATTTATTTTTGTAGATCTAATTAAGTTATGAGTTGTAAGAGTAAATTTGCTAATTTAGTCGTAGGATAGTTGCAGGTTTTAGAGTGTAAACTGGTTAACTTGGCATACAATACCTCGTAAGTTTAAGTATAATTGGGAGATAATGAGTAATGAAGTATATAATTGAAACAAAAAGCATGTTTCAGGTATTATCGAAACAAAAGCATGTTTCAATAATCAAGAATTATCGAAAATTAGCTAAACAGGAGGCAAATTATATGTTTCATTTTCGCGGTGTTAAAAGATTATATTATAATAACCGTTGTATATTAGTTTTACTCGTTGCTACATTTGCATTGCTCTCCTATGGCTGTAATAGACGAAATGTAGAAGGACCTGATACGGGTAAAAATATTTGGGGATTTGGAAATAAGGAAGATTTGCCATATGAAAATACGTATAAGGAACATAAAGTAACAAGTGCAGCTGAAAATTCCTTTACATTTTATTCTGCGAAAGATTTTGAAACATTGATTCTTGAATCAACAGTAAGAGGTGATGATATTTACTCTTTAGCTTACCAAGAGGGAGCCTTAATTCAACTAAAGACGATAAAAGAAAGCAAAGCTTTTACGATTGAGAATCCTTTGTTTATACAGAATCCATTTGGTACCAACCCGAATGGATTGTATGTTTATATAGGTTCACCATCTCAAAAGGTTAGGATTAGCTACAAAATATCTGTTCCAACGGAGTCTATACCAGACTTCGGAGAAAGCCTTTATTTTAATCGTACAGCAGGAACAGAAGTAGAAGGTCAAATCATTGGACTTATTGACGGACAAAGAAATAAAATAGTTTTAAACATCACAGACTTAAATGGTAATGAGATAAGTCAAAAGGCATATTTTTTTGATATCGTTTCAACTCATGAAATGGAGACTAAATTGAACACCCAGTATGGGGAGCAACCATCCTTTACTAGAGGTTTATTTTCCTTTTATCATAAGAATGGAGTAAATTCTAGTTTTTTATTTTATGATAATCATGGCGTCTTAAGGGCTAATATACCTACAAAGTATCAAAGTGAAGATGCAAAAGTCCTTCAGGTAAAAAATGAAATATTTTATGCTATCAAAGAAAATGAATATATTTTATTAAATAACCTTGGAAATGTAATCAAGCGCTATACATGGGATGGACATGGAAAACTTTTTGATTGTGACTATGATGATATAAATAATAAAGTAATATTTTTAGCAAGTACCGATAGTGATTCTATGATAAGCAAAGGCATTGCGCTAAATATTGCAAAAGGGGGATGGAAAGAAGTTATTGATTTTGCAGCCCTGTTGTCTCATGGAAAATCAGAAACGAATAAGGCAGAAGAAATTAAGAAGGATTGGCTAGATTTATCTAGTATTCAATTAATTAAAGGTAAGGATACATTAGTATGTTCTAGAGAATTATCTACAGTATTTCGTATCAATAATATATATACTGGGCCAGTCATTCGTTGGATTATGAGTGATGATAAAAAATGGAATGGTAAACAATATCAATCCTTATTGTTAACAGAATTGGGTGAGACGACTACGAAAACTTCAATTGACAGCATGTATTATGGAACAAATCGAAGGTTAAGTGAAGGGCAGTTTTATGTTTCTTTTATCAATTACGATACCACGGATGCTGTGAATGATACGAAGTATTCTGTTTTTTATAAATATCTCATTGAAGATAGCCAGAATCGATATCGACTAATTCAAAAAGTAACTTTTCCATATCATAATAGTAATTGTAGCTCCATGCTTTATGGAAATCATATTATATTGTCCTTTGATACAGAAAAACAGTTTATTGAATACGATGAAAATGGAAGTACCATAGCAACCTATCAAATAGGAAATGGAAAAGCTTTTTACAAGGTATATAAATACACTATGGATCGGTATTGGTTCTAATAAAAAAATTATAAGAAATATTTTATTATAGATAAGAGTAAAAAGATTTGTGCCGCCTTTGGGGCATGTTTTCAAGTGTGAAACATTAAAAAGTAAATATAAATTTTAAAATATAGGCACCTACCTAAATAGTTATCATGAGTAACAATAGGATAATTATTTTAGTTAGGTGCCTATATTATGTATAGACTTGATTTTATGAGATAAAACGTTAAATAAAGCATTTTAAATGACAATTCGTTAATAATAGTAGTTCATCTTAGGTTTTAAAAGCGGTGTTACTTGATTTTTCTTTTTAAAATGGCGATAGCATAAATAAAGAATTAAGCTACCAACTAATACAACGAATACAATAATTAAAGCACATTGCAAGAAAAATTCTTGTGGCAATAGATCAATAATTGGATCAGTATATGGATCAAAAATCCAGTCATCATTTCGAAAGAAAATTTTATGAAAGATAACAAAAGTAGCATCAAAGTCTATGGAACAACCTATTAAAGTAATCATTGGTAGTATGATAGCTGTGATAGAGGATACCTTTAAATAGCGGTAATCATTTCGTTTTTTCTTCCATGTGATAACGCCAAGTAGAAAGATGGAACTTATAAGAAACATAATATAAAAAAATTGGAATAAAACTTTCACTTCTTCAAAGTGAGATATGCCGGAAACGGATGACCTTAAGGTTGGGAATTTCAAAGCGCCATAATAAAAAGGTGAGCAATAATCAATTAAGGTATTGTAATTCGACTTTATCTCATTGATTGAAAGTCCAGAATATTTATCTAATTGAAACCAGTGAATGTTTGCATAATAAAGCGGTCTAAAATTAATTGCCAAAATGAGACCCAAAGAAATAAAAAATAAGGTCCATACAACACCAATTCCAATGTCGAAAATAAAGTTAACATTCCCTTTTTGATTTCGTCTTGAATACTTTTTCATACTAACCCCTATTCCTGTGTATTTAATTTACACAAAGCCATTTTCATGAGAACAAAAAGTTCGCGAAGTAACTTTTTATCTTACATTATGCTAAATTAATTCTGTTGAATCTAGGAAGCTCTATCTAATTAATTTTAACTTAGATAGAGCTATTATATTATAAAATTTTAATAAATTCAACAGAGGAACTTAAGCTCTCGTATCAAAAGTATAGCAGCGGGATAAAATAACTTCCTCTTCTTTTAATAACAGTCGATCTATAGGTGTTTGTTTCTTCTCC
This sequence comes from Lachnoclostridium phytofermentans, assembly GCA_003526525.1. Lineage (GTDB taxonomy): Bacteria > Bacillota > Clostridia > Lachnospirales > Lachnospiraceae > Lachnoclostridium. Next base: position 4,757 of record DPVV01000243.1, read on the forward strand.
ATTTTCTCAAAATCATAGGAAAGATCGTATCCCATCTCTAACAAGGCATCTGTTAATTGATTGATATGAGTGTCAATTAAGGCTAGGGACTCTTCCTGTTCCATACTTAGGGTTGCATGTACTGTTCTATTTTTAAGTCGAAGATGTATGTCCATTTCTCCTAAATGTGTCATGCTTAAATGTAATAAAATGTGAAGGTTTTCTTCATTTTCTCTTTTTTGTTTTCTTTTTGTATAAAAGAAAAGTTCACTATTGGTTAAATCTTTCGTAAGTTTAACAGGTAACTGAATATATCCGAGAAATTGATTTATTGACTTCATAAAGTCGACCTGATCCCGTAGATTTTGTACCTGTTCTTTTGCCTGATGAAATGTCGCAGGATTTGTATTACCTTCATTCTTATCAAAAAAAGTTAGCATACTTTCTAAGTCACGGGTTAACTTTCGGTAAAATTGAGGAAGTCCATCTTTCTTAGTAAAGTCATTTATCTCGAGTGAGAGCTTTGAGAGTAACTCCGATTTAATTAACTTTTGATATGTTGGTGATTTAATAAGTGCGCTTAAGGCGGATGGCATATCGTTTGGTTGTAACACTGAAGTAAATTGTGCCTCTTCACTTTGTAAGGAGGTTGTAGTCTCTGCATTAATAATTTTTTGAAATAAATTTGTAATCGAACCATCTAAGTTTGTGATTGAACCGTTGCTTTCTTGAAATGAAGCAAGATTATCTTTTGGTAAAACAGAAGATAGTAAAGGGGAGAGATTTTCTTGTTCACTTTTGGATAAGACATCAGTAATCAAAGTAAAATTAGAAGCTGCTTCTGGTGTTTTTGTTAAAAATTGTTGTAATTGTGGTACATTAATAAAGTTTAGGTTGCTATCCTTAGCGGATTGATTCATGAAGTCACGAAACTCAGAAACCGTAATAGAAGGATCCGTTAGGCGATTTTCAACATATTCTGGAATATCCGTAGCGGTTAACGTGTGAGTTAGTTGTTGTATTTCTTCTCTTGAAAAATGAGTGGATAAAAGAGAATAATCAGGAATAGAAGATTCTACCGTATCATTTATAAAAAGAGATAATAACTCATGGTGAAATCCTTCTGAGATGACAGATTCCTCTGACAATAGTGTAAGAAAGGAATCAATCATATTTTGTGACTGCATAAGAATAGAATGGTTGTTATTTTGAAAAGCCTGCATCTGATTTATTGACTGCTGTGTGATTGGAAGCTCTAATTTTTTCATAAGAACTAAGGTTTCAATCGAGGCGTTTCGAAAGGTCGCAGATAATTTTAATAAGTCTAAAATACTATTTTTATTAATCGAGAGTTCTTGACGGAGTAATTCACGTACAATATTTAAATTGCGTTCTGTTTTTGGGAGTGCAGCTTCCGTAAGAGCTTTCTCTATCATATGATTAGAGTCGTATGAGATCTTTTGGGCAGGGATTATTGAATTAAGATTATCTACGGTAGTAGAGGTAACTTTACCATCTGTCTCTTCAATAGGTACCTTGGTAGCAGTTAGAGTAGTAGATTGGCTTACTCCGCTAAAACTTGGTGATGTAATTGTTTGATATTCCATTAGTCTACTCCTTTGCAATTTATTATTTATGAGCAAGTAGGGTATGCGGATTACGAATATCCGCTTTGGCATATAAAGTATGTATAGAGCTTGCCACTTATCAGATAAAATAGTTTGATAGCTCTTGGTAACTGATATATCGGATAAAAGCAAAAAATACATGAGACTGATATCTTTTTACGAATGAAGGTGTTCTTAATACAAACAAAAGAAGCGAGAGCACCTTTTTTGTTATTTATGGAATGGAAAGTCTATGAAACGTGGTTTTACTTGTTCAGATGTAAAAAGTACCAATAGACCCGCATAAAAGCAATAAAGGAAAGAAGTAATAAAGAAAAGAAGTAATAAAGAAATGAAGTATTGAAAAAAGAAGTGATAAAGAAAAGAAGTGATAAAGAAAAGAAGTAATAAAAGAAGAAATAAAGAAAAAAAGAAAAGACGAAATAAAGAAAAAAAGCAATAAAGAAAAAAGCAATAAAGAAAAGAGGAAAAAAATCAAATAGTTAAAAAAGCAGAGATAAGTAGGTAGAACAATGAAACTATCTACTTATCTCTGCTATCATTTACAACAGCTTATAACTTATTCATACAGTACTCTCTTGCGGTAACCAAGATGGCTAAAAAAAATGTAATAAAATATAAACAATAATGACGTTATTACCCAAGTAAGCGGATAACTAAAGATAACTGTTATGATACTTGGTGAGAGTGGCACTGCGGTATATAGCCATACAATTCTTAACACGCATACTCCGAGACAGGTAATAATCATAGGGACTAAAGCATCACCAATTCCACGTAGTGCAGCAGCTAAAATTTCGATACATACATAGGTAAAGAAGGTTGGAGCAAGGAAATGAAGAATTTTTATACCTATTTGTAGTACTGTTTGATCATCCGTAAATAGTCGTAAAACATATTGACCAAAGAAATATAAAACAATACTTAAAACAATTGAGATTCCAAAAGCCAATATAAGTCCTACTTTTACGCATTTATGAACACGAGAGGCTTTTTTTGCTCCATAATTTTGTCCGATAAACGTGGTTACAGAGAGACCAAGAGCACCAATCACCATCCAAAAAAGACCATCAATTTTACCATAAGCTGTCCATGCAGCAACAGTATCCGTTCCAAACGAATTGATGTAGCTTTGAATAATTACATTAGACACCGAGTACATCACAGACTGTAATCCAGCAGGAAGTCCTATCTTTACAATACGTCTTAAGATTGGTATTTCAAAATGAATTTTCCTAGGATCTAAATGATAGGATGCTTTTGTGCGTAATAAAGTCCTGACTACTAAAACTGCACTAACGAATTGAGAAATTATTGTTGCAATAGCAGCACCAGCTACTCCCATGTGGAAAACACCAACAAAAAGCAAGTCTAATACAATATTTACAAAACAGCTGATGATTAGAAAATACAAAGGTCGTTTGGTATCACCAATCGCTCTAAGAATTCCAGAGGCTATATTATAAATTAAATTTGGTACAATACCTAGGAAGAAAATTCTTATGTATTGTAGAGATAATGGATAAATATCATCAGGGGTATTCATTGAGGTTAGCATTATTGGAGATAAACACAATCCAAGTATCATTAAAACTATTCCACCACAAATTGCAAGTGCAAATGAAGTATGAACTGAATTTTTTACTTCCTCTTCTTTCTTGGCACCAAAGTATTGCGAGATTATTACAGTAGCACCAGAGGAGAGACCAACGAAAAAACCAACCAAAAGATTTATTATGGTTCCAGTGGTACCACCTACTGCTCCAAGTGCACGTTTTCCAACGAAGTTTCCAACGATAATTGCATCTGAGGTGTTGTATAGTTGTTGAAAGAAGGTGCCTAACAAAATAGGAAAGAAAAATAATAGTAGGCGAGTAAGAATTGGACCTTCTGTAATGGCATTTTGGTATATTTTAGATTTTGACTTTTGCATAATTACTCCGATAAGTTATTTTAAGAAACAGAGGTATTATAGCACCGCAAATAGTAGAATACAATGAGTAAATTCTAGATTGGAAATTTATATATATAGAAGGAAGTTTATACATCTTTAAGTTTATTTCTTTTCTGGAATATGATATACTTTCTTTTAGAGCTAATGGACAAGAATTAAGGAGAAAGTTATGGCAGATTATTGTATAGTAAGTGATGTGACGTTAGATTTAGTGCAGGACATCATAAATGAGTTGGATGTACACATTATCCCTATGGATTTCCACCTAGGTGATACGCCGTATACACACTATCCAGATGAAAGAGAATTAAGTTGTGAGGAGTTTTATAAACGATTAAAAGCAGGTGAAGATTCGGTAACAAGCCAGATTAATCCCGTAGTATTTGAGAATTATTTAACTCCATTCTTAGAAAGTGGAAAAGATGTTTTATATATTGCATTCTCTTCAGGATTGAGCGGTACTTATAACACAGGAAGGTTGATGTCAGAAGGGTTAAAAGAAAAATATCCTGATAGAAAAATAATCTGTATTGATTCCTTATGTGCCTCCATTGGAGAGGGATTGCTCGTTTACCTTGCAGCAAAAGAAAGACAAAAAGGTAAATCGTTAGAAGAAGTAGCTAGTTTTGTTGAAGATACCAAGAGAAAGTGTTGCCATTGGTTTATGGTAGAAGATTTACACCATTTAAAAAGAGGTGGCCGCTTAAATTCCTTAGAAGCTATGGTAGGAACTGCGCTTCGAATTTGTCCTGTATTAAGTGTGGATAAAGAAGGAAAATTATTGGTAGTATCAAAGGTAAGAGGAAATAAAAAGGCAATAGAATACTTAGTAAGTCGCCTTGAAGAAGATGGTATCGATACGAAAAATCAAACAGTGGTTATCGGTCATGCAGCTTGCCCAGACTATGCAAAGAATATAGCTGATATCTTAACAGAGCGAGGATTAGTGAAAGATTACTTAATTACGAACATAGGTCCTGTCATTGGAACGCATACTGGTACAGGAATGTGCGCAATAACATTCGTTGGTGAAAATTATAAATTTTAATATAGGAAGAATTCAGATGGAGTAAAGTTGAATCAAACATCTGTTTAGTTCATAATAAGTGTAGATAAGGGAAATCAAGACAGTTACTTCGGTAAAGAGGATTCCTATTATCTACACTTTTTAATTACAATGTTCTATATTTATTTAACCTTATTCGTAGTGGCAATGGGGTTATGAGCAAGTAAGCGGATTGCGAATATCCGCTTTGATGAATAATAAAATTTCTGAGGAATGCGTACTTATGGTAGAGAACTGTGAGCATTAAGTATCAAACCACCTTATCAGTATATATAACTATGCAAGTTTTTGTATGGAGGAATAATTTTTCACACTTCTTCAACCAGGAAAGATTTCTTATTGTCATATTTTTTAATCAATCCTATAAGATAAAATAATAAAAGACTTATTTGTATTTCTTTTCATTACAAATTGGTTATGCTATAATGGCAAGTAATAAAATCACAGGAAAGGAAAAGGAGATATGTATTCATTTGAAGATATAAGAGCATTTGATCCGGAAATAGCGGATAGTATCACGATGGAAATCGCAAGACAGAACGATCATATTGAATTAATAGCATCAGAGAATTTCGTTAGTAAGGCAGTAATGGCTGCAATGGGTAGCCCATTAACAAATAAATATGCAGAAGGATATCCAGGAAAAAGATATTATGGCGGATGCGAATTTGTTGATGTAGCTGAGAATTTAGCAATCACGAGAGCAAAGAAGTTATTTGGTTGTACTTATGCAAATGTTCAGCCGCATTCTGGTGCACAGGCTAATATGGCAGTATTCTTCGCCTTATTACAGCCAGGAGATACAGTTATGGGTATGAATCTTGCTCATGGTGGACACTTGACTCACGGTAGCCCAGTAAACTTCTCCGGTTCTTATTTTAATATTGTACCATATGGTGTGGATGACAATGGTTTTATCGACTATGAAGAGGTAGAAAAGATAGCAAAGGAATGTAAACCAAAGTTAATCGTAGCTGGTGCTTCTGCTTATGCTAGAAAGATTGACTTTAAGCGCTTTCGTGAAATTGCTGACTTAGTGGGTGCATACTTGATGGTTGATATGGCACATATTGCAGGATTAGTAGCTGCTGGTTATCATCAATCACCAATTCCCTACGCGCATGTTACGACTACAACGACTCATAAGACGTTACGTGGTCCTAGAGGTGGTATGATTTTATCAAGCGAAGAGTTTGCCGAAGAACATAAGCTTAACAAGTCCATATTCCCTGGAATTCAAGGGGGACCGCTAATGCATGTAATTGCTGCAAAAGCAATCTGTTTTAAAGAAGCGCTAGATGATAGTTTCAAAGATTATGCAGGGAAAATCATCACCAATGCACAGGCATTAGCAAAGGAGTTAACAGCACGTGGATTTAACTTAGTATCTGGAGGTACAGACAACCACTTGATGTTAATTGACTTACAAAATATGAACATTACAGGAAAACAGGCGGAGCATATTTTAGATGAGGCAAACATTACTTGTAATAAGAATACTGTTCCAAATGATCCAGTTTCTCCATTTGTAACAAGCGGAATCCGTCTTGGTACACCTGCTATTACAACAAGAGGTTTTAATGAAAAAGATATGGCAGTTGTTGCGGAAGCAATTTCTCTTGTAGTGAAGGATGTAGAGAAAAACAAGGAACAGGCAAAAGCTTTGGTTAAGATGTTAACGGATGCTTATCCGCTTTATTAAATTAGATACACTATTTGATATCTTAAATATTGTTATTAAAATGTAAATTAATTTTAAAGGTTCAAATAAAGAAAATTTGAAGTATGAAAAATGATAGAACTAAATTCTATATTATGAATTCTCAAAGAAAAAACGTAGGCTTCAACTTGAAGTTTAGTCTTCACGATTGAGCTTACGTTTTTTAATATCTTAATTCTTCAATCACTATTTAAATATCTTAATTCTTCATTCACTATTTAAATATCATAATTCTTCATTCACAATTTAAATATCTAATTCTTCAGTCACTATTATAAATATCCTAATTCTTCAATCTCTTTTATTAATATCCTAACTCTTCACCCACTAGTATAACTTTAAGACGGTATGGGACATGGGAACGTCTTGTAATAACAAGACTACTGCAAATACAATCCGGTACGAGACAGTTTGCACATCGCCCAAGTTCTGCACAAGGGGTTTTTCTGTTTAATCTAATTGCATTTGGTGGGGCAGCCATATTTCTAACACGTTCCATCGCAGCTGCTTCGTCGGTGACAATTTTGTTCATTCCGGCAATTACAATGACATTTTTAGGTCCTGTAATTAAGCATGCTACACGGTTACCGTTACCATCAATATTAACGAGTTTTCCATCCAGTGTAATGGCGTTGGAGCTCATAAAGTAGTAGTCTGCCGTAACGATTTTGCCGTAAAGTTCAGAGCGTTCTTCTGGTGTTTTAGCCTTATTACGATCATAGATTATGTAGTCAGAGTTGTGAAATTCATCGAGTAAACCGATTTCATCCAGGGTCATGGAACCACCCCAGCTAACAGAACAACCAGGAGTTAAAAAACGCTTGGCAACTGTCAAGGCTTCTTCTTTGTTATCACAGTAATATCCTTCAATTCCACGTTGATTAAATTTCTCAATCAAACTATCTGCAAGATTTTCATAGTATTGCTTTTTCGGTGAAGACATAGAGAACCATCCTTTCCTTTTTAACACAAGTACTGATATTTTCTTGTTCTTATTCTACATAACTTTTAAGTAAGTTGCAACGAAAATAGAGGAAGTGTGAAGAAAATTTCAATCATGTTTTCAAGAGTTCTGCGCAATAATGATGGAAAAAATGCACAAAAATGGCACACGTCTTTCAACTTCACAAACGTTTCGGATTATGCTACAATAAAAGACAGGACATTTGGAAGAGCGCAAGAGTTAAAAATA
>DPVV01000203.1 GCA_003526525.1 Lachnoclostridium phytofermentans
CGAACTTATTTGACGGTTACATAAATTCTTTTTACTTATGCTTTGAATATAAACATTGAGAAAACAGGTGTTCTAGTGTTATAATAAAGTAAATATGTCATAGGAACTTTTAATCAGATAAGCGGTGCAAAGAGCGCACCTTTTATCAGAAGTTAAAAGCAAACTTCTGATAAGCTACATTATAGGAACGGAGGATATGGATGGATAATCAGAAAAAGTCAAAAAATAGTAAGATAACAGTTCGTAAGGTTACAATGATAATAATTACGGAAGGACTCATTCTTTCGGTGCTCTTAATTAGTTTTGCTATGAAACGATTATCAGAGAATAAAGTGGATCCATTAGACAAAAAAGAACCAGTGGTTCAGACCGGTACTAACAACATTGCGATTACTCCAACCGTTGATCCGATACAGGAACTAAAAAAAGAGCAGGAAGCGAAGCAACAAGAGGTGTTAAAGGAAGCAAAATTATTAGCAGCAGGCTATGATTATGATAAAGCGATCAATATGCTAAAATCGGAAGAAGGCTATGAAAATATTGAATCCTATATGATTGCTATAAATGAATTTGAAGAGGAGAAAAAGTCCCTCGAACCATTTGGTGCTTATAAGTCTTCTTCCGAGGTAAGTCATTTATTTTTTCATTCCTTAATCTATGATACCAGCAAGGCATTTGATGGAGATTACAAAACGAATGGCTATAACTATTACATGGTAACCGTGAAAGAATTTAAAGAGATTCTAAGACAGTTATATGAAAATGACTATGTTTTAGTAAGCGTTCATGATCTTGTTACGAAGGTTACGAAGGAAGATGGAACAACGGCATATCAAGATGGAGAGATTTTATTACCTCCAAATAAAAAGCCATTCGTGTTATCACAGGATGATGTAAATTATTATGATTATATGGTTGGGGATGGTTTTGCTAGCTGTATGGTGATTGATGAAAATGGAAAACCCTCCACTTTGATTAGAAATGACGATGGCACTACCTCAATTGGAGATTATGATATGGTGCCTATTGTTGAAAGATTCATTGAGGAGCACCCTGATTTTTCTTATCGTGGGGCAAGGGGTATTATTGCGCTAACTGGTTATGAAGGAGCACTTGGCTATCGTACGGATCCAGCATCTAAGGGTTCTAAAACCTATGATCAGGATAGAGAGACAGTAAAGCAGGTGGCGAAAGTGATGAAGCAGTACGGATGGGAGTTCGCCAGCCATAGTAATGGACATCGTGATATGGAAGCTTGTACTGTGGAGTTCTTAAAAAAGGATACCGATAAATGGTTAAAATATGTGGGTTTTTTGGTTGGAGAAACAGATCTTTATATCTTTCCATTTGGAATCGATATTCAAAGTGGTGCAGGTACTTATAAGAATGCAAAGTTTCAATACTTAGACAGCGTTGGGTTCTATTATTATTTTGGAGTTTTTAAGGAGCCTTGGATACAGGTGAAAGATAATTATGTTCGTATGAGCCGTCGTGCTATCGATGGGCAGGCGATGATTCAGTATCCAGAACGGTTGAAGGATATATTTAATCTTAGTACGATTCTGGATGATGCGAGACCGGCATTAAAGTAAAGTGAAAGTGTTTGTGCTTGCGTTGCAGCTACACACTTGAGAGGAACAAAAGCAGCGCAGAAATGAGGAAATTATGAGTTTTACACATTTGCATGTGCATACAGAGTTTAGTCTCCTAGACGGCTCTGGTAAGATAAAGGAAATGGCCGCTCAAGCGAAAAAACTTGGGATGGATGCACTAGCAATTACGGATCATGGAGTTATGTATGGTGCTATCGATTTCTATCGTGCATGTTTGGCAGAAGGAATAAAGCCAATTATCGGTTGTGAAGTTTATGTTGCACCAAATTCCAGATTTGATAAAGAGGGCAGTGCGAGTGACGAACGATATTATCATCTTGTTTTATTAGCAGAGAATGATATCGGCTATCACAACTTAATGAAAATTGTATCAAGGGGCTTCACAGAAGGCTTTTATTATAAACCAAGAGTAGACTATGAATTATTAAAGGAATATAGCGAGGGTATCATAGCGCTGACAGCATGCCTTGCTGGTGAAGTTGCGGTGATGCTCCGAAGAAATTTCTATGAAGAAGCGAAAGCATCCGCTTTAAAGCTGCAAGAGATCTTTGGTGTCGGCAATTTCTTTTTGGAATTACAAGACCATGGCTATCCGGAACAAAAGTCAGTGAATCAAGGATTGCTAAGAATTAGTGAGGAAACCAAAATTCCACTGGTAGCTACCAATGATATTCACTATACCTATGATACCGATGAAACTGCCCATGATATTCTACTTTGTATCCAAACGCAGAAGAAAGTAGCAGATGAAGATCGTATGCGTTACGCTGGTGGTCAATTTTACATGAAATCTCCAGAGGAGATGAGAGAGTTATTTCCATATGCTCCTGAGGCGCTCCAAAATACAGAGGAGATTGCAAAGCGTTGTAATGTAACAATTGAATTTGGCCAGTATAAACTTCCGAAATATGATGTCCCAGCTCCTTATTCAGCAAGCCCAGAAGGTGCGAAAGAGTACCTAAAAAAGCTTTGTGAAGAAGGATTGGTACGTCGTTATAAGGTACCACCAAAGGAACTTTGGGACAGATTAAACTATGAGTTAGAAACAATTGAGAATATGGGATTTGTCGATTATTTCTTAATTGTTTGGGACTTTATTAAATATGCAAAGGACAATGATATCATCGTAGGCCCTGGACGTGGTAGTGCTGCGGGAAGTGTTGTTTCTTACTGCTTGGAGATTACAAATATAGATCCAACCAAATACAGTCTCTTGTTCGAGCGATTTCTTAATCCAGAGCGTCTTACGATGCCAGATATTGATATCGATTTTTGTTTCGAACGTCGTCAGGAAGTTATAGATTATGTGGTATCTAAGTATGGAAAGGATCGAGTAGTTCAAATTGTTACCTTTGGAACAATGGCGGCAAGAGCGGTACTCCGTGACGTGGGACGTGCACTTGATATGCCATATGCATCGGTTGATGTGGTTGCAAAGATGATTCCTACAGAGCTTGGGATCACCATTGAGAAAGCACTTAATATAAATCCGGATTTAAAAAAACTCTATGAATCTGATCCC
>DPVV01000205.1 GCA_003526525.1 Lachnoclostridium phytofermentans
GAAACGAGCTACAATAAATAATACCGTACAACCAACCAAAACAGCTGCCGCAATCATGGAGATAATAAGTACTTTCTCCATTTTTGAGTCAACGGAATCAAGTTCCTCTTCTTCCTCTTTGGAAACTTTTTTCGTTCCCTTATCCTTTGCATTATTATCAATAAATGTTACTGGTGTTTTAGCAGCACTTTTAATATGATTCATCTCATCATCTGATAAACTGATGGTAGGAGAATCACTAACTACACCATTATTAATCACCACATAATCTCCATCTTTATTAATGATAGAGCGTTTTAAATCACTAATTAATTCAGAAGCAGATAAATATCTTCTCTCTGGCTTCTTCTGCATACATTTTTGTACAATTTTCTCAACACTTACCGGCACATCTGGATTTAACTCGCGAAGAGGGGTAGCCTCTCCTTGAATATGAAGAAGTGCAACGGATACTGTATTGTCTCCTGCAAATGGTACTTCACCACTTAACATTTCATACATTGTTACACCAAGAGAATAGATATCACTTCTCTCATCGCTGTATCCGCCTCTAGCCTGTTCTGGTGATAAATAATGAACAGAACCAATCGCGTTCTGAGTAACAGTATTCGTAGATGCAGCCTTTGCTATACCAAAGTCAGTTACTTTTACTTTACCATCTCTTGATATAATGATATTCTGTGGTTTGATATCCCTATGAATAATGTGATTGTCATGAGCAGCTTCCATACCCTGCGCGATCTGAATCGCAATACCGACTGCCTCTTTTACTTCTAACTTTCCTTTACGTTCAATAAATTTCTTTAACGTAATTCCTTCCACAAGCTCCATAACGATATAATATAATCCATCGTCATCACCTACATCATAGACATTTACTATGTTCGGATGGGATAAGCCCGCTACAGATTGAGCTTCTCCACGGAATTTCGTTACAAAATTCTTATCGCTTGAATATTCCGGTTTCAATATTTTAATTGCTACATATCGATTTAACCGATGACATTTTGCTTTGTAAACATCCGCCATTCCTCCAGAACCAACTCTGTCTACAATTTCATATCTGTCACTGATAAACATTCCAGGTTTAATCATTTTATATACCTTTTACCTTTCCGGCTACACAAAAATGTCTGCTGAAACAAACAAGCTTATGTAAAAATGCCTCTCTTCTCTCCTTATAACTAAATCCCTCAATGCATTTTCCTATGTGCTTAATCAAGACGAACCAAAATGATAGCAATATTATCTTTTCCACCATTTTCATTCGCTCTCTTCACTAATTCTCTCCCCGATGCTTCTAAATCATCTTCATTATTTCTAATAATCGCAAGGATTTCTTCATCCTCGAGCATATTAGACAGTCCATCAGAACACAATAGAATGATATCCCTAGATTTTACACTAACTTCAAAATAATCTGGTACGACAGTAAGGCTTGCTCCCACCGCTCTCGTAATAACATTTTTCTTTGGATGGAATCTAGCTTCACTTCGTTTTATCTCACCCGTCTTTACCATTTCCTCAACTAAGGAATGGTCTTCCGTAATCTGCTTCATTGTATCATTAATTAAGTATAACCTGCTGTCTCCAATGTTTGCTACGTACATTAATTGATCCATGATTGTTGCTAGAACTAACGTAGTTCCCATTCCTTCGAAACCAGTTTGCTCTCTAGCTTGCTTTAATAGTAACTCATTGGTTTTAGCAACTGCAGAATCCAACATACCAATTACAGTCTTCTCTTCACTTTCCCCTATGAGTTTCACCATTTCTTCCACACAATAACGAGAAGCAAAATCACCGGCGTTATGTCCACCCATACCATCAGCTACAATAAACAGGTTTGGAAGTGCTCCAACCGAACACTCATTACAATAGACATAATCTTGGTTATTCTCTCTTTTTAGACCAATGTCTGTTATAGAATATGTGTTCACCTATTGATTCACCTCCTGTACCATTGTCTTATCCGTGTAGCTCTTTCTCAATTGTCCACAAGCTGCGTTAATATCTGAGCCCATTTCTCTTCTAATAGTAACATTAATTCTGTTTTTTTCAAGTATATTTTTGAAATTTTGTATGTTATTACCCGTGGAACGCTTGTAATCTCTCTCTTTTATAGGATTCACCGGTATTAGATTTACGTGACAATTTTTACCTTTTAAAAGCCTTGATAGCTCTTTGGCACAAGCTGCGGTATCATTTACACCATCTACGAGACTGTACTCATAACTGATTCGTCGACCTGTTTTTTCGTAATAATAATCACACGCACTTAATACATCCTGTAACTGATAACTATTTGCAACCGGCATTATTTTCGCTCTTTCTTCATCATTTGGAGCATGTAACGATAATGCCAACGTGATTGCAAGTCCCTCTTCTGCTAAAGCCCTCATCTTAGGAACGATACCACAAGTAGAAACCGTTATATTTCTTTGAGAAATATTCAAACCATCCGAAGAAGAAATCATACGAATAAACTTAACGAAATTATCGTAATTATCCATTGGCTCTCCAGTTCCCATAATTACAATATTGCTTACTCTCTCTCCGGAAAGTCTTTGTATCTGGTAAACTTCATCTAGCATCTCCGATGTTTTTAAGTTTCTTGTAAGACCACCAAGAGTAGATGCACAGAAACGGCATCCCATACGACATCCTACTTGAGATGAAATGCAAACCGAATTTCCATGATGATATTTCATAAGTACGCATTCAACTACATTTCCATCTGATAAGCGAAACAAATATTTTACAGTTCCATCAAGCTTTGATTCATAGCGTTCTAAATCGTCCACACAGATTAGTTCATATTCTGAGGCAAGTTTCATTCGAAGGTCTTTTGATAAATTCGTCATCTCTTCGAAATCTCTTACTAACTTCACATGGAGCCACTCATAAATCTGCTTTGCTCTGAATTCCTTTTCTCCAATGGTTTTTAAACTTATCTTTAATTCTTCTAGTGTAAGTGCCTTGATGTCTATTTTTTCAGTATTACTTTGCATTTTTACCCCATTCCCACGCATATTTCTGCGCATCGTTTAAAAGAAAACCATGCCCGCTTAGTAGTAGGCTGTTTGTGCCGAGGACCACGCAGGCACAAACTTTTGTGTGAAGTTTTAGAATTTCTTAGGCGGCGTCTTTT
>DPVV01000202.1:0-861 GCA_003526525.1 Lachnoclostridium phytofermentans
CTTGTCTTTTCGAAAAAGTTAACCGGAAGGGAAATTTGTCTTTTATTATTTGACCAAGATGTGTTAGAATATAATGAGAATGATTATTCGAGATTAAATAGTGGAAGTCTTTCTGCTTATGACTTCATTACAACAAAGATCAGAAATCTCGAAATTACACCTGGACAGTTGGCTCTTGAACCTTGTAGCGGTTCCCTTGTAGTTACCGATGCAAAATCCGGTGATGTCCTAGCAATGGTTACCTATCCTTCCTATGATAATAACTATCTAGCCAATAAAATTGACTGGAATTACTACAGTAAGTTATTAGAGGATAAGGCAACTCCATTAATTAATCGTCCGACGATGTCGAAAACAACGACAGGTTCTACCTTTAAACCATTGATGACTTTTGCTGGATTTGGTGAGAAGGTTATTAATACGTCTACTAGAATAACTGACAGAGGTATTTTTGAAGAAATCGTTCCTTCACCAAAATGTTGGAAATACCCAAGCTCGCATGGTACACTCGATGCATCTCAAGCAATTCAGCATTCTTGTAACTACTTCTTTTATGAGACTGCAAATCGTATGTCAAAAGATGATAAAGGTGTTTATAAGGATGCGATTGGACTTGAAAAGATTAATAAATACGCGCAGATGTTTGGATTTGGCGATGTATCTGGGGTAGAAGTAGAGGAATCAAAGCCTGAGATATCGAATACCGATGCGATTCGTACAGCCATTGGATATTATCATAATTTTACTCCAACACAGATTTCTCGTTATGTAACGACTCTTGCAAATCGTGGAACATGCTTTAATCTTACTTTATTAGATAAGGTTGAAACAAAGGATCATAAAATGGTTTATGAAAATCAG
>DPVV01000202.1:1012-3412 GCA_003526525.1 Lachnoclostridium phytofermentans
AAAATGGTTTATGAAAATCAGGCAAGCATTTATAATAAGATTACTGAATTCACAGATGAACAATGGAATATGGTACAAAGAGGTATGTATCTTGTGGTTAACTCCTCTGCTAGCTCCTTAGACCGTATTTATGGGAACCTAGGGGTAACTGTGGCAGGTAAAACTGGTACAGCACAGGTTAGTAAAACAAAACCTAACCATGCTCTATTTATAGGATATGCACCATATGAGAATCCTGAAATCAGTATTACCTGTATTATTCCGAATGGTTATTCTTCTGCAAATGCTGCAAAGATGGGTCGTGAAGTATTGGGATATTATTTTAATGGCGAGAATAAAGAAGCTCTCTTAAATGGAGATATTACTGCAGGCTCCGCAACAAACATTAAGGTGTCTGACTAGGATAGACCATAGAAAGGATATGCAAAGCATAAAGGAATATGCAAAGCATAATGCTTATGCTTGTATAATTGGTGATTGTATGAATAATTCAGTCATTATCAAAGGAAATAAACATGGTATTGTGGTTGTACTCGATAAAGAGTTGGAGTTTTCTAAGTTGTTAGATGATATCAAAGTCAAATTTGAAGACTCAAGAAAATTTTTAGGAAATGCAAAGATGGCCATTAGTTTCGAAGGACGAAAATTAACGGATACTGAGGAACGGGAAATCTTAGATACGATTGCAATAAGCTCAGATCTTCACGTGGTATGTGTGATTGACAATGATGAGGAAAGAGATAAAGTATTTGCCAAGGCATTGGAGGATAAGCTCTTAGAGCTCTCCAATGCCACGGGGCAATTCTATAAAGGAAACTTAAGATCTGGACAAGTATTAGAGACTGAAACAAGTGTTATTATAATCGGAGATGTAAATCCAGGTGCAAGCGTGGTAAGTAAAGGGAATATTATTGTACTAGGAGCCTTAAAAGGGACAGCTTTTGCTGGTGCTTCAGGAAATGAAAACGCGTTTGTATTGTCTTTAGATATGAATCCAGGACAGATTAGAATTGCAGATATTATTGCGAGAGCACCAGATCATCCATCGAAGGAGGAAGCGAGGGAAACTAAGATTGCATTTTTAGAAGAAGGTAATATATATATTGAACCTTTGAATAAGAAAGTCCTTAATGATATTCGTTTATAGGGGAATTTATTTTTACTTACTACATGTAATATACACTACATGTAATTTTAAATCATATGTCTGGAGGAATCAGAATGGGAGAAGTAATCGTTGTAACATCCGGTAAGGGTGGAGTTGGTAAAACTACAACAACAGCAAATGTGGGAACAGGACTTGCAAAGCTTGATAAAAAAGTTGTATTAATCGACACCGATATCGGATTAAGAAATTTAGATGTTGTCATGGGTCTTGAAAATCGTATTGTCTATAACTTAGTTGATGTTATTGAGGGAAATTGCCGTATTAAGCAAGCATTAATTAAAGACAAGCGTTACCCTAATCTTTATTTACTACCATCTGCACAAACAAGAGATAAGTCCTCAGTAACACCGGAACAGATGAGAAAGTTATCCGATGAATTACGAGCTGAATTTGATTACATATTAATGGACTGTCCTGCTGGTATTGAGCAAGGATTTCAAAATGCCATCGCTGGCGCTGACAGAGCATTAGTAGTCACAACTCCAGAGGTTTCTGCTGTGCGTGATGCAGACAGAATCATTGGATTGTTGGAAGCAAATGAGATGAAGAAGACAGAGCTCATCGTAAACCGTCTTCGTATGGATATGGTGAAACGAGGAGACATGATGTCAAGCGAAGATGTCGTGGAAATTCTAGCGATTGATTTAATTGGTGTTGTACCAGATGATGAGAATATTGTCATTTCAACAAATCAGGGAGAGCCTTTGGTTGGTTCTGATTCTTCAGCAGGTAAGGCATATATGAACATTTGCCGCCGTATTACTGGAGAAGAGGTACCATATCTTGACTTAAATTCCAAGCAGGGGTTCTTTAGTAAACTGTTTAAGAAAAACTAAGGAGGATAATCTAATGGCTTTAATGGATTTTTTTAAGAAGAAAGCATCGGGAAGTGTCGCGAAAGACAGGTTAAAACTTGTCTTAGTGTCTGATCGCGCTGGTTGTTCTCCTGAAATTATGGAACAGATTAAAAACGATATTATCGCTGTAATATCAAAATATATAGTGATAGACCAAGATGGTCTGGATATCAAAATAACTCAGACGGAATCAGAAGGTAATAACGGAAATGTACCAGCGTTATTTGCCAATATTCCGATCAAAGACCTAAAGCACAGTAAGTAAGGAAATAAATTCATGTTTAAAACTTTGTTCAAATCAATATTTAATTTTGAGGAATATGATCTAAAGCATTATCAGGTATCATTACTAGCTGTCATATCGATACTTGGTGT
>DPVV01000385.1 GCA_003526525.1 Lachnoclostridium phytofermentans
TTTGTGATTATGTAACTAAGGTCACATCAGATCTTTGGCTTTTATTGATATATATAAAGTCTAAAAATAGGAGGTTTTATGAAGGAAGGCAACGTTATCATTACTGGTGCGAATTCTGGCATTGGAAAGGCAGCAGCAATAAAGTTTGCTAAGGAAGGATTTAAGGTTATTATGGCATGTCGTAATCTCGAAAAAAGTAGAGTGATAAAACAAGAAATCATGGAGATTACTAAAAATAATTCAATCGAATTATTACCACTGGATGTGTCTTCCTTTCAGTCA
Source organism: Lachnoclostridium phytofermentans (assembly GCA_003526525.1). Lineage (GTDB taxonomy): Bacteria > Bacillota > Clostridia > Lachnospirales > Lachnospiraceae > Lachnoclostridium. Next base: position 283 of record DPVV01000385.1, read on the forward strand.
ATTAAAGATTTTTGTAAAGAGATTCAAGCGAATTATAATAGATTAGATGTTATCATACATAACGCGGGGTATTTTAAGCATGGAGAAAAAGATTATCAATTAAGTAAGGACAATATCGAACTTTCCTTTGCTACAAACGTGTTTGGACCATTTCTTATGACTAAGCTACTATCAAATTTATTAAGAAATTCAGAAGATGGTAGAGTACTTACTGCTTGTAGTACAAATATTAGGCATTTTTTTGACCCAAAGAGAAAAATAGATTATGATAGTTTACAAGGAGAGTTAAAAGACGGTATCTCATATAATAGCTACAAGATGTACGGGGACTCTAAGATGGCCTTATTATTAATGACATTTGAGTTGGCAGAATATTATAAGAACGATGGGATTAAGATAAATGCAGTTCAGATTCCAGCAATAAAAATGTCAAAAGAGACTATTAAGAATTTCAAATCTTTTTGGAAAGTGGCTGCATTGATTCAAAATGCTTTCAGTTCGACAACCGAGTATATGGCAGATACTTACTATCATATCTGTACTTCTCATGATTACCAAGATGCTACAGGCAAATTAATCGATGACAAGGGACAAATTATGCAGGCTTCACATTATACGAAGGGAATAACACAAGAAATAAAGCAGCTATCTGATAAGCGTGTTTATCCCAGCTATGCAGCCAATCAAGAAAATATGAAAAGAATGTTGGAATTAGCGAATCGATTAACAAAGCCTTGGTTACCAGCTTAGGAAGTTGTAAGCTATAAGGGTATAGGATCCAATAAAGATAGTTGATTTTGAGAAAGTATTGGATGATCTCGGAAACAAGGTTATGTGATCAAGAGAATGTGATAAAATTATTTCATTATTAAAGGAGTACTTATGAAAGTTCTAAAGAGAATCGATTATAATGCACCAGTGGTACTAAGCTTTGCGCTCCTCTCTTTTATTGTTTTATTATTGGGAGAAGCAACAGGTGGAACAACTACTCTAAAATATTTTTGTGTTTATCGTTCTTCCTTGGCAGATCCGCTTACCTATTTTCGGTTATTTAGTCATGTCTTAGGTCATGCAAATCTACAACATTATGCAAGTAATATGCTTTTGTTATTAATCCTTGGGCCGATGCTGGAAGAAAAGTATGGTAGTAAAATAATACTCGAAATGATTGTAGTGACAGCCTTTATTACTGGTGTCATTAATTTTATTTTCTTTACGAACGGATTATTAGGTGCAAGTGGAATCGTATTTATGATGATCGTTTTGTCTTCTATGGTTAGCTTAAAAGAGGGGAAGATACCATTAACACTGATTATTGTAGTAATTATCTATCTTGGTCAAGAAATTTCGATTGGGCTAACAACGAAAGATAACATATCGCACTTAACTCATATTTTAGGAGGAGTTTGTGGTGGAGTCATGGGGGCGATGGTTTTTAATAAGAAGAAACTTGTATAGTGAAATCTACGATTACTACTCTTTTGTCTACTAAAAAACATCTTTACAGTTATTGGCACTGTGTTATAATGAAAAGCAAGCTGTTTGGCAATAGAGTAAATTGTTTTGCAATAAACTTAACCGTTTAGTGATGAAGTAAACCGTTTAGTGTTAAAGTAAACCGTTTATATTAAGCAAGCCAAATAAATATATGATTACTAGTGAATAGAGGTCAAATTTGCGAGAATTAAAAAGCATTGAAGAAAAAATATTAGATAGAACATTGTATTTGATTGGTAAGGATGGCTCCTGTAATATATCGATAAGAGCTATTGCAAAGGAAGCAGATGTTAATGTAAGTGCTATAAACTACTATTTCCGCACGAAGGAGGAAATGCTAAAACAAGCGAAGGAGCTTTACATTATAAATACTCAATCCATTACTGCTATTCTTGAGGAAGAGTATGGAGATGAAGAAAAGCTAATCACTGCATGCAATGAAATTTTGGAATATATTATACGATATCCTGGAATTATTGTTTTATTAAAGGATGCCAAAGAAAAAGAGGACGAAATATCAAAAAGGATTTTAAATGCTTCCCAAGAGATGTCGAATGGTATCAATGATCTTTTAGATAAAGTATTAAAGGAAGATAATCTGAACCAATACAAGCGAATGATATTGAGCAGATTAATCCACAGGAAGTTATTATAGCGGTAGGTTCTGCGCCAATCGAATTAAATATTCTAGGAGCAAAACTTTCTCATGTAACGAACTCACATGTTGTACTCGCTGGTAAAAAAGAAGTTTCTGGCAGAGTTGTAGTAATTGGTGGCGGACTTGTTGGTCTAGAGGTTGCTGAATATATCCATGGGATGGCAGATCATATTACGGTGGTAGAAATGCTTGATCAGGTTGCAAAGGATCTTGGTCAGCTTCGTAATATCTGCGTTATGGAAAGCCTTTATGCTGCCGGTATAGAAACAGTAACCAATGCAAAATGTGTTGAAATAAAGGAACATGCAGTGGTAGTAGATAGAATGGGTAATTTGGAAGAAATCCCTTGTGAATTTGTTGTCGTAGCTATCGGTGCAAAGTCACGTAATTATGATAATATTATCACATACTGTAAGGAAAATAACATAACAACTCATGTGATTGGAGATGCTGTTCGAGCAAGAAGAGCTCTTAATGCAGTTGCTGAGGCAAATGAAGTGGCTAGAGTTATATAATTTAAAACTGATAGTAGGCTCTTTTATTAGATAGAATGTGATATATGCCTGAAAAAGGGTATGAATCTGATAGTAAGTATGAATCTGTTATAAAGAAAGGCAAACTGATATTCCTTGGGGAACTTCAGTTTGCCTAAATTTGTTTTAAGAATCCTATTTTCAATTATTCTTATGAAAATCAAAATTTGCTAATATTACAAAAAACAACTTAACTTTTTACAGTCGGTAAACTACTTAAATTATTGTTCTCTGTACCATCAGGTAAGGACTTTAGATATTCGGTATCTTTACGGTGTGCTACACCAACTCCACTGATTTCACCAGCCTTGGCAAGTTGAACGCCTTCTTCCTTTGAAACAATGACACCATCCGATAATTGATAACCTGTAATAGTACCACTTTCCTTTACTAAGCCAGTAATGTGTTTTGCATTTTCTTTCGGTTGTGGTATATCATCCAGTGCTGCCATAGCGAGAGAGGAACCGTCAATTTTATTATTTTCCATAATTTACTCCATTTCTGCGCTGCCCGATAGAACGTTAAGTTTGTGGTTGCAGCGCAGACACAAACTTAGTAAGGGGAAATTTCTCTTTCCTCCTTATCTTTTTAACGAGTGTAAAGATAGTATTGCTTCAGTGAAACGAAAAGTATTCATAAAGAAACAAATGGTAAAAGAAACTATTATCTTTCGCTTTGACAAAGCTATTTTACCATGCTAGAATATCAAAGGATTTGCAAATGCTTTTAATAAGAAATAATTCAGTTATAAAATGCAGATATTTCTAAATTTAGTGATTTTTGCGAGTGCGGTATAAAAAGATAACATAAGGACGTTATAATCGATAATTTCATCAAAGACTGGATTCATTTCAACTCATGCGATTGGAGATGCTGTTCGAGCAAGAAGGGCTCTTAATGCAGTTGCCGAGGTAAATGAAGTGGATAGAGCTTTATAGTACAAATAAGTCATTCTTTATGTGATAAGGGGTTTTTGCAAAATAGCTGATTAAGCTATGGAGCAAAGGCTCCTTTCTTATTTTGTTCAAAAATAAAAAATGAATTGACATACCAAACATGGATTGGTATATTTAATTATATCAAATAAAAGGGAACGGATGTGAAAGTATGGAGCTTTGTAGTGGGATGAAAGAGGTCGTAATATGTGGAATTCCTTTTGGGACAGAGGGAGAGAGAGAAGCATTAAAGAGAGCGAAAGAAACAGGGGCGACAGCTATTCAAGTTTATACGTTTTGGAAGGATTTCGAGCCTTTAAAAAGAGGTCTTTATGACTGGAGTATATATGATAGGGAAGTGAACTTGATTCTGGATGCGGGGTTAAAATACGTACCTTTTATTCTAATGGGGCCTAAATATGCAGCTCCAAATTGGTGGCTAAATTCAAAGGAGCATAAGGGGTTGAGTTGTCTTGAACACCAAAAAATATCTCTGATTGAGTCAATTTGGAACATAGAATTTAGAAATGAAATAACTAGAGTACTGGAAGCTTTTGCAAATCATTATTTGCCTATGAAAGTGTTAGAATCTATTCAGCCGGGAATTAGTGGAGATTATGGTGAGGCTATCTTTCCTGTACATGGCAATTGGCCAGGTGATTATCATACACACCAAGGTTATTGGTGTGGTGATCAAGATGCCAAGGATAGTTTTAGGAGGTATCTATTACTAAAATACAAGGAGATAGATAAACTGAATGTTACATGGAGATCTCATTATGTTGCTATAGGCGAAATAGAACCATTTTTACCGCATCGGGCACCATCAAGAGATGCCTTACTTGATATGATAGAGTGGTATCGAGGAAGTATGACTGAGTATGCCGAATATTGGTTAAAAGAATGTCGCAGGATTTTCCCTAATACACCTGTATATCTTTGCACTGGCGGTACAGAAGAACCAGAGCATGGTGCAAGTTTTAGTTCGCAAGCAAAAATTGCAGCCAAATATCAGTGTGGACTACGTCTAACGAATGAAGGAAATAAATTTTACGATAATTTCGTTTGGACAGCATTTACCAAAAGTGCATGTGAATTTTATGGAGCTTATCTAGGACTTGAACCTGTTGGTCCTGTAACAAACAAGGGTGTAGCTACAAGGATATTCAGTTCAGCGGCATTTGGTAATCGACAGATATTTCATTATTATACGAATCTCTTTGATGATGACAATAATCCTCTTCCTGCAGCAGGAATTTCTAAGAAGTATTCCGGGCTAATTGGTGAGTCAAAAATGAGCAAGGCAATAGCATTTTTCTGGCCAGGATATATGGCTACATTAAATGGAGGTATCCCAGAGTCTGTGAAAAAATCGCTTATCTGGATGAGAAGAAGATGCAATTGTATGCCTGTTAATGAAGAGATGATTCTAGATGGTGCATTAAATTCTTATAGATTATTGGTGATATCGATATCTGGTTTCACATCGAAAGAAGTGCTTAAGAAGATTGCAGCTTGGGTAAACGAGGGAGGTGTTCTAGTCGCCGCTGGTAATATGAGTGACATTGATTTAATGGAGGTTCTAGAATATAACGCTTTATTTGGAATAACAAGGGAGTCGGAAGAAGTAGCAGGTCATTGCACACAAGTGATTTCTGATCATAACGAGTTTACCAACCTGTCTACAATAAGCCAATTTAGTGCAACCAAGGCGTGGATGAATTTACATACTGATACGGTTTTACTTTCAGTGTCTATGGAGGATGAGGGATATTCAGGTACTATAATAAGAAAGTGTAGTTCGACATTTTACAAAAGGACTGGTAATGGGATAGCAATATATTATAATGGACCAATAAGTTTTGAAGAAGATAAGGAAGCAATGTTTTTAGATCAGGGAGCGTTTCGATTATTGCTACAAGATGTAATGGTTCAATATTCTAACTTAGAAGATTTGACACCTAATAGCAACGAGGTAGCACGAGCGATGATACAGGAGAAGGTTTATGTTTTAACTGAAGACGGGGAAATAATTGAGGAATGATAAAAACTATAAATGTAAAGAGCTTTACTGAAATAGCCATTGAAGATCGGAAGAGCG
>DPVV01000569.1 GCA_003526525.1 Lachnoclostridium phytofermentans
GCTCTTCCGATCTAACGAAATGAAACAACTTCAATGTTATTATTTTTCTGATAAGTATTGTAAGTGAAAACATTTCATTTGTCCACGAATTTAAGAAAAGTTGTAGAAAACTGTTGTGATGGTATAAAGTTAATTATTTTGGCAATTGTAAGAAAAGAATTAGTTCATTTCCAGTGATTCGATATAAGTGGCTAATCTTGTAGAAATGAGTATTTTCTTATTGACAATCGCTGTTAGTTATGCTAAACTTCTTTAGTGTGCCGCACAACGAGGTTCAAGTTCTGCTTATTTTTAGGTAGACACCATAGTTGGCGAGTAATGATAATGGGAGGTGCCATATGTACGCAATTATAGCAACAGGTGGTAAACAGTACAAAGTAGCCGAAGGCGATATCATTAAAGTAGAAAAGCTTGGTGTAGAAGCTGGAGCAACTGTATCTTTTGACCAAGTTCTTGTTTTAAACAACGGACAGGTTGTAGTAGGAAATCCTACTGTAGCTGGAGCTAGTGTTTCTGCAACAGTTGTAGAAGAAGGCAAGAATAAGAAAGTCATCGTTTACAGATATAAGAGAAAGTCCGGATACCACAAGAAGAATGGTCACAGACAGTCTTATACTAAGGTTAAGATTGACAAGATCAACGCTTAATCATCGATGAGAGGTTGATATGATTAAAGTATCAATTCATCAGAATAAAGATGGTAAAATCAATGGGTTTCGATGTAAAGGGCATGCAGGTTATGCAGAGTCTGGTCAGGATATTGTTTGTTCTGCGGTTTCGATACTTGTGATAAATACCATTAATTCCATTGAACAGTTTACTTCGGATACTTTTGAATATAAAGAGGATGAAAAAAGCGGTTTAATTGAATTTAAGGTAGTCTCAAATCTATCTGATCGTACGGAGGTATTATTATCCTCTTTACTATTAGGACTTCAAGGTATTGAAGAAGGATTTGGACGTGATTATATTAAAATCGATAAACGGATACAGTAGCAGGTGTGATGGTATCCTAACCTATCATATAAGGAGGTGTAGGTCATGTTAAAGATGAACCTTCAATTTTTCGCTCATAAAAAGGGTGTTGGTTCTACTAAGAACGGTAGAGATTCAGAGTCCAAGAGACTTGGTGCTAAGAGAGCTGACGGTCAGTTGGTATTAGCTGGAAACATTCTTTACAGACAACGTGGTACTAAGATTCATCCAGGCGTTAATGTAGGACGCGGTGGAGATGATACATTATTTGCTTTAGTAGACGGTGTTCTTAAGTTTGAAAGAAAGGGTAGAGACAAGAAACAAGCTAGTGTTTACCCAGTAGAAGCTAAATAATTTGAACAAGAGAAACGGCTTACCGCTTCATCTTGTATTAATCGTTATAATTTAGTACAACGATACACTAGAGGGCTGTTTCAAAATGAGTCTTTTTCTTCATGGTAGAGAGTTAAGAATTTCTTTCTATTGTGACAAACAAACGCACGTCGTATGTTTGCAAGAGGTTTCATTTTGAAACAGCCCTTTTCTTCCATGCTAAATAGAGAAGAATTTCCATTGATGAAAAATGACTAGAGTGAAATACTAAAGTTATTATATTTAGTTTCATATAGATTAATTTTTGAGGTTTGTGTTTTGATAAAGGGCACAGGCTCTCTTTCAGGTTATTATTCATGACAAGTGAATTGGCTTGCCAATTCTTCTTGTTGGTATAGATGGGCGCTAAAGCGCCAGAATTGAGGTTATAATGTTCGCAGATAGTGCAAAAATTTTTATACGCTCCGGAAAAGGTGGCGATGGACATGTTTCCTTCCGTCGTGAAATCTTTGTACCTGCTGGCGGTCCTGATGGAGGAGACGGCGGTAAGGGCGGAAACGTAATATTCGAAGTTGATGAAGGGTTAAATACTCTTGGTGACTTCCGTTTGAAGAGAAAGTATTGTGCTTGTGATGGTGAAAACGGTCAAAAAAAACGTTGTTCTGGTAAAGATGGAGAGGATTTAATCATCAAGGTTCCAGAAGGTACCATTATTAAAGAAACAGAAACAGGTAAAGTTATCACTGATATGTCGCATGAAAATCGTAGAGAGGTAATCCTTCGCGGTGGTCGTGGCGGTAAGGGTAATCAGCATTATGCAACTCCAACAATGCAGGTACCAAAATATGCTCAGCCAGGACAAAAGGCAATGGAGCTAAATGTTACGTTAGAGCTTAAAGTAATCGCAGACGTTGGCTTAGTAGGATTCCCGAACGTAGGAAAATCTACATTTTTATCACGTGTTACTAACGCAAAACCAAAGATTGCAAACTATCATTTCACAACATTAAATCCTAATCTTGGCGTTGTAGATTTAGATGGTGCAGATGGTTTTGTTATTGCCGATATTCCTGGATTAATTGAGGGCGCTTCCGAGGGAATTGGTTTAGGACATGAGTTCTTAAAACACATTGAACGAACAAGAGTAATCATACATCTTGTAGATGCTGCATCAACCGAGGGTAGAGATCCGGTGGATGACATTGAGAAAATCAATCATGAATTATCCTCCTATAATGAAGGATTATTATTAAAACCACAGGTTATTGCAGCAAATAAGATGGATGTCTTATATGGCGAAGAGGAAGAGGAAGCAATAAATAAAATCAAAGAAGCTTTCGAACCAAAGGGAATTAAGGTATTTCCAATTTCTGCGGTTAGCGGAAAAGGCGTCAAGGAATTGCTTTTCTATGTAAGTGATTTATTAAAGACAGTTGATGATACACCAATTGTATTTGAGAAAGAATACTTCCCAGAAGAAAATCTAGTGTGGGATGAGCCTTACACAGTTGAGTACGATGAAACGGAAGAAGTTTATGTAGTAGAAGGTCCTCGTATTGAAAGAATGCTTGGATATACTAACATAGATACAGAAAAAGGATTCGAATTCTTCCAGAAGTTCTTAAAGGAAAATGGTATCTTAGATCAGTTAGAGGAGTCAGGAATTAAAGAAGGCGATACAGTCCGTATGTATGGTCTTGAGTTCGATTACTACAAATAACACCATAGGAAAAAATAGCGGAAAAATGATGGAATGGAGTCAAGTATGACAAGTAAACAAAGAGCATATTTAAAGGGTCTTGCAATGAACATAGATCCAATTTTTCAAGTTGGTAAGGCGAGCATATCTCCTGAACTAACAACTGGTATCTCTGAGGCATTAGAGAAAAGAGAATTAATTAAAATATCAGTGTTAAAAAACTGTTTAGATGATCCAAGAGAAATCGCTTCTGTTTTATCAGAGCGTACTCATTCAGAAGTTGTTCAGGTCATCGGTAAGAAAATAGTATTATATCGTGAGTCAAAGGAAAAGAAGAAAATCGAATTGCCAAAGTAGTGGGAGTGAATCGGTTATGAGAAAAGTTGGTATTATGGGTGGTACATTTAATCCTATCCACTTTGTTCATCTATTGCTTGCGGAAGCTGCTTATGAGCAGTATCATTTGGATGAAATAGTATTTCTGCCTTCGAAGCGACCAGCGTATAAACCATTATCGGAGTTAGTTGAAGAAGAGCATCGATTTCATATGATTGAATTAGCAATTAGTGATAATTCACATTTTTCTGTGTCTGATATGGAGTTCCATAGAGAAGGGAATACGTATACCGCTGATACGTTACTTGAGTTATCAAAGAAGTTTCCTGATACAGAATTTTATTTTATTATAGGTGGGGATTCTTTATTTGGACTTGAGAAATGGTCAAGACCAGAAATTGTCATGGAAAAAGCTCATATCGTAGCGGCACAACGGGATGATAAAGACAATGAGCGCTTGGTGAAGAAGATGATGGAACTAAATGAGAAATATAAGGCGAAGATAGACCTATTACGAGTGCCAATGATGGAAGTATCATCACGAATGCTAAGAGAACGAGTAAAGGAAGGACAGTCAATCCGATATTTTTTACCAGAAACCGTTAGGAGTTATATTATACAACACGGGTTCTATCTCTAAAGTTGGAGCGATTGATAAGGAAGCGATGAATCAATTCGTAGAGCAGATTGAAGAGCAGATGAAACAGTTACTACCAGCCAAGCGTTATGTGCATACGGTTGGGGTTGCCTATATGGCTGCATCCCTTGCAATGTGTTATGGAGAAAATGTTGAGAAATCTATGATTGCAGGTTTACTTCATGATAACGCAAAATATATACCTTTTGAGGTAGCATTCGAAGAATGTAAGAAGGCGGGGATTGAAGTTTCAGAATGTGAGCGAAATAGTCCGATGCTATTGCATGGAAAATTAGGAGCTTATTATGCAAGAACCAAATATGGTATTCATGATGAAGAAATTTTATCATCGATTGTTTATCACACGACAGGAAAGCCAGCTATGACATTTTTGGAGAAAAATATATTTCTGTCTGACTATATTGAGGTTCATAGAACGCAAAATACAAAGCCTATACTTGATATGATCCGAACTACGGCATTTAAGAACCTCGACTTATCGGTTTATTATGCACTAGATAATACATTACAATTCTTAAAGTTTAATAATCGCTTGATTGACAGAATGTCATTTGATGCACTGGAATATTATAAAGTAAAAGTCAACAAAGGGAAGTAAATGTTATAAGTTGATATATAACAATAGTAGTAGATTTAGAAATTGGAATAAGGAGAATGACGAATGGAAAATATTTCAAAGGAAATGGTACGTCTTGCATTTAAAGCATTAGAGGATAAAAAGGCAGAAGATATTAAAGTAATTGAAATCGGAAACATTTCTGTCATTGCAGATTATTTTGTCATAGCAAATGGTAACAATCCTTCTCAAGTAGAAGCTATGGTAGGAGCTGTAGATGAAGAGTTAACAAAGAACGGTTATCAAGCTAAGAGAATTGAAGGTGTTAAATCTTCAGGCTGGGTATTGATGGATTTTGGCGATGTTGTCGTTCATATCTTTTCGAAAGAAGACCGTTTATTCTATGATTTGGAGCGTATTTGGAGAGATGGCAAAGATGTATCTCTCGATATCTCTAAGGAAGCTTAATGAAGGAAACAAGAAAAAGTACGCTTTGCGAACTTATCCTTGTATGAATAATACAACTCGAGTAATGATAGGAAGCAAATTTTGCTCCACATCATTAACTCGAGTTGTTTTTTTGCTATTAGATTGTGTATATGATTTAAAATAAACGGAATAATCCGATTACGATACCAAGAATTTGCACATCTTCAACAATAATAGGATCCATAAAATCATTCTCTGGCTGTAAGCGGTAATAACCTTTTTCTTTATAGAAAGTCTTTACTGTAACAGAATCATCAATTAAAGCAACAACAAAATCCCCATTTTCTGCTGTTGTCTGCTTTTTCACAAGTATTTGATCACCATTAAAAATACCGGCATTAATCATACTGTCGCCCTTTACTTTTAACATAAAGGATTGTTCGTTTGGCATATACTCTGTTGGTATTGGAAAATATCCATCAATGTTTTCCACTGCTAAAATAGGCTGACCAGCAGTAACGGTACCAACGATAGGTACATTTACTAATTCTCTTCTTGTTAAATTAAATTCATCGTCAACGATTTCAATCGCTCTCGGCTTTGAAGGGTCTCTTCTTATGTAACCGTTCTTTTCTAATGTCTCAAGATGGGAATGAACAGAAGAAGTAGACTTTAAATTAACGGCTTCACAAATCTCCCGAACTGCAGGTGGATAACCTCTGCTAATTATTTGTGCCTTTAAATAGTCAAGTATTTCCTGTTGCTTTGCACTTATTTTCCCATATCCCATTTGGATACCTCCATTCTTTATCCCTTATATCAGAAAGCCATGGTTATGTACTTCCATCTAACTCATAGTGTAATAGATAATATTAATGATTATGATTGACCGTATTACTTACAATATATTGATCTCTTAATACAAATAGAAACTATCTTTATTCCTAATGTCAGTATCAACTAGGAAATCTAAATATGGTATATAATAACTCAACTGATACCATTATATCACAATAAAAAAGAGAATGCAAAACCTATGTTCGATTTTTTAAGACTTTTATCAAATGTTTTTATATAAACTATTGACACACGAATATATGTTCGATATAATTAAGGAAACATATGTTCGTAAACATTTGTTCGATATAAAGATTGAACCCATTTACATATTTAGTTTATTGTGGAGGATGCTATGAAAGAAAGTAGTGTTAGGAATTATTCAGAAGAATTTGTAAGTTTTATAAAATATCACTTTAATCATAAGGCAGTAGGTTTTTTATTTGTTGTCATCATTTTATTTTATCTGATTTCTATTATTCCTACGAAGATAGCGTATGCAGACCAGAATACCGTAAGTTATAAAACTTTTCAGAGTGTAGAAATTAAGGCAGGGGATACTCTTTGGTCTATTGCTACGAAGTATTATACAGAGGAATATAAAAGTATACAAAATTATATAGAAGTAATAAAAGAAAGTAATTCTTTAAAAAGCGATACCATACATAGTGGATGTTTTTTGATTATTCCATATTATCAGAACTAAAGACGTGTTCTGATAATCAGAGAGCAGTATTATCAGAACTAAAAGCGTGTTATGATAATCAGAGAGCAGTATT
>DPVV01000572.1 GCA_003526525.1 Lachnoclostridium phytofermentans
AATAGAATCAAGAAAATAGAATCAAGAAAATAGAAGAATCAAGAAAATAGAAGAATCAAGAAAATAGAAGAATCAAGAAAATAAAACAATCAAGAAAATAGAAGTATAAAGATAATAGACAGTGTCTACGGAGCGTGGATTGCTCTTCTTATTTTTCCTTGTTATCTTTATTATGAGGTGAAATAATATGGATAGTGTGAGAAAAAAGGAACTTATAGAAGAGTATAAAAACAGACGTCCAGAAATGGGCGTCATATCCTATCTTTGTAAAGAAACAGGAGAATCATTTTTAGGTATCTCAAAGGATACGAAGGCAGATTTTAATAGTAACAATGCAAAACTTGCAGCAAACTATCATCCCAATAAGCGGATGCAGGAACTCTGGAATATATATGGACAGAACGGATTTGAGATTTCAGTTATTAAGATACTAAAATACGAAGACCCTAATAAAAACCATACCGCTAAATTGGAAGAATTAAGAGAACAGTGCTTTGCAATGAACAATAGGGCAAGTAAGATTTGGCTCTAATTAGTTCATGCATGCAGTCGTAGGGAATCTGAATCCATGATATCCAAACGGAGTTAAAATTGTGTTGTTATAATCGGCTCGAAGACTAAGATACTGCTCCTTTCATAAGTAGTAAAGAAGTAACTTTTGATAGGTTATCATCAAAAAGATTGGAGGTGGCTTGTATGGATTGTGAGAAAGTCGGAAAATTAATTCAACAGCTCCGTAAGGAACATGGTTACACCCAACAACAAGTTGCTAACGCTTTGAATATTTCGAACAAAACAGTTTCAAAATGGGAAAATGGTTTTGGATGTCCAGATGTATCTATTCTTGGAGAATTGTCGATTGTGCTTGGTGTAGATTTGGAACAAATGTTAAACGGAAAACTCAGAATGAACCATTTCGATAACGGGAATATGAAAAGGATTAAATTTTATGTATGTCCATTCTGTGGCAATGTTTTAACTGGTACTGGTAGTGGTAATATTTCCTGCTGTGGAAGAAAACTTACACCACTAATACCTCAAATGCACCTTTCAGAGCATACTTTTACCATGGAAGAAATCGATTTGGATTACTATGTCTCTTCTGACCATCCCATGAGCAAGGGACATTATATTTCTTTTATTGCTTGCGTGAGAACGGATAAGGTATTGTTAAACCGCTTATATCCCGAACAATCCTGTGCTGTGCGTATTCCGCTGTCATTTCACAAAGGTACTCTATATGCATATTGTACGGAGCATGGTTTATGGGCGATGCCAATGGAATTAGAAAACGAATAATGCAAAACGAATAAGCAAAATGAATAATGCAAAACAGAGTAAGATATTACCGAAGGGGTGATATCTTTTCTTTTTATGAAAGATTGAAACTATTATATTATAAAGATTGAAACTATGGATATTATGAATGATAAGCTAACTTTTGAAGTCTAAGTGAAATGAATGAAAATCGCGATGCATAAACGCCAAACGATTTGATACGAATCCAATGAATTAGGAACTTCCTAAATCATGAATAATTTATTAATATGGTGGAATTATTATCCTATCAACATAAAACTTAAAACAATGATTGAATGTAAAAATTCGTGCCTGTGCTATCTCTTTAAAAGTATTCCGATGCACAGAACTGGAGAAAAATTGATAGGAGTAGAAACGGAAATGATAGTAAAAAAACAGATTCCACGCGATAAATGTATTGATAACACACTTACTCTATTGAAGGAAGGATATCTATTTATCCAAAACAGAACGGAACGATATTCCTCTGATGTATTTGAAACACGCATACTCGGGAAAAAATCAATTTGCATTAGTGGAAAAGAAGCAGCAAAGCTATTTTACAATGCAATATTAATGAAAAAAAAGGGAGCGTTACCTAAGAGAATTCAAAAAACACTTTTTGGAGTAAATGCGATTCAAACGATGGATGGTCGGAGGCACCTTCACAGAAAGAAACTATTCATGACAATCATGAATCAGGAAGAACAGGATCGGCTATCAAAGATTACAACAGAAAAGTGGCAAGAGGCTATTAGCAGATGGGAAGGTGCTTCGCAGGTCGTTCTCTATGATGAAGTGAATCGTATTTTGTGTCAATCGGTATGTGAATGGGCCGGAGTACCATTACCAGCCTCCGAAGTTAACTGCCGAACGAAGGATTTTAGTACAATGGTGAATACTTTTAGTGCTATCGGACCGGAGTATTGGAAAGGGAAAAAAGCAAGAAAACGGACTGAAAAGTGGATAAGAGGTATCATAGAATCTACCAGATCCGGTAAACTAAGGCCTGGAAGAAACTCAGCACTTTATCAGGTAGCCTACTACAAGGATTTAGACGGAAAACTGCTGGATACTCAAATGGCTGCAGTGGAACTAATTAATGTATTACGTCCAGTAGTTGCAATTTCAACATTTATTACCTTTACGGCTTATGCATTATACGAACACAGAGAATATTTTAAAATATTACGATCCAGTGATGAAAATATGCGAGAAATGTTTGTACAGGAAGTAAGACGCTACTATCCGTTTACTCCTTTTTTAGGTGCAATTACAAGGAAGAATTTTATGTGGAAAGGTTACAATTTCAAAAAAGGTACGCTTGTAATCCTTGATGTTTACGGTATAAATCATGATGCGCGGATATGGGAAAATCCTTACAAATTCAGTCCGGAGCGATTTTCCGAGAAGAGAGAGCATTTATTTGATTTTATACCTCAAGGTGGCGGCGATCCTTCCAAGGGACACAGATGTCCGGGAGAGGGGATTACGATAGATCTAATGAAAGTGAGCTTGGATTTTCTAGTAAATAAATTAGAATTTAAAATCCCAGCTCAAAAATTGAGATATAGTCTAGTAAAAATTCCGTCCTTACCTGAAAGTGGATTTATTATGAGGAATATTAAAACTCGTACCTCTATATAAAAATGATTGCATAAGGTATACATTTAAAAATGATTTGCATAAGAACAAAGAAAGTTTCGAAACGAAGGATAATAGAAAGGCTTCTTTTGCCGGCAGGTAGTGATAAGACAAATAGAAAATGAAAGATAAACGACGGTTTGAAGTAACGATCAGAACCGTCGTTTTCTTGTGCGTTTTTCAGATTTGGCGGTTGATTTAGAGTTTGGTACATGGTGAAAGATTTGCATGTGCCTGCTCTAATTTTAATAAATTGAAACGTGATTATCCTGTTTCAAAGACATATTGTTTTTGTTGCGGTGGGCATTTTAAGTATCACTATGAGATTATGCTTGGAGTAAATTTAAGAGTAAAAGAGGTTGTAACTTCTCCGTTAGATAGTAATGGTATGAATTCATGTGTTTTTACATTTGATATTGTATAAGGGCTAATTTATTACTTAGGTAATATGATTATAATAAAAGTTCTTTTTAATCGTAAGTATTGATAAGAGAAAAGGAGGAGGCATTTTTGCCTCCTTATTCGTCATTAACATACATTACAAACTTGTAATAATTCATGACAAGGAAAA
>DPVV01000130.1 GCA_003526525.1 Lachnoclostridium phytofermentans
GCAATACTTTTTCATACTTGATACCTAATTTATCTTTAATTTTTGATTTTTCCTGTCTAGATAACACTACGGATAACAAATCATTCTGTTTGATTGAAGTAAATCGATATCTAAAAATTTGATTTGCTTTTGCTCCATAGTAAATCAAGTATTCATCTGTGGATTCACTTGGACTAATATATGCTTTCGCATTTTTAATTAGAAATTTTTTTAATCCTCTTAATAGTCTATTTTCTTCTTTAATAATTCCCCCATCAACTTCCATACAATATGGGATTTTTTTTAATTTAACATATAATAACGCAATTAACTCTGTAAAGTAAGAATAATTTGTAACAACTATTAGATCTTGATTTTTTTTATTAAGATGCTTTAGTATCTTCCAATTGACTTTTTTCTCTTCAATTGCACCTTTTTTTAAGAAAATGCCATTAAAGTGCTCAAGAGTGTCGCTATACCATTTTTCATTTAATTCATAATTTCTTTCCGCTTCAAAAACAACAGTCAAATCGACTAATTTACCAAGTTCGTTAAAAAAGTCTAACCTGTAAGGTGATGGAATATTACTTAGAAACGTTATTTTCATATATTGCCCTTCTCCACTAATGATATATAAAAATCTTGTAACAGTCTACTTTCCAATTCTATACTATAGCCCTTCTCTTCGAATTCTTTTCTTTGGATTTCCCTTGATTGTACTTTCTGTTTAGACTCACTTATATTTCTAACCCAAATCTTTTTATCTTCTTCTAAAGGAAGAAATGTGGTCTTTTTTGTTATGTCTACACTTTTTGTAATTTTATCCGAAGCAATGCATACCAATCCATTCGCTTGTGATTCAATCAACACAACGGGAAGTCCTTCAAATAGTGAAGGTAATAAAAATAAATCAAAAGAGTTAAGTAATTCATTGATATCTGATCTCGCTCCAAGTAAAACAACATTTTCTTTAATGCCTAATTCTTTTATTTTAGCCTTTATTTGTTCTTCTAAATGACCCTCTCCTATTAATAATAACTTTGCATTAGGTATTTGTTTTAGGGTCGCATTAAAAGTTTCTAACAAAAACATATGATTTTTTTGATAATCAAATCTCCCTACATGTCCTATTACAAAATTATTTTCGAGTCCAAGCTGAGCTCTTATTAAATCTCTTCTTTGTTTGTTAAAAGCAAACTTATCGAACTCTATTGCATTATTCACTAATTTGACTTTCCCTTCATCATATGCTTTATTACCATATAACCATCTCCCAGCCGCCTCTGAGCAAGCTAATAAATGGGTTGCATATTTTTTAACATTTTTTCTTGCATACTCATTTAATAAATACTTCATGCAATTATTTGTTAAATGCTGAGTATTATGGCTATGTGCAATTCTAATTGGTATACCACATTCTTTGGCAGTTTTTAAAATAACCATGCTCATTGCATCCAGGTGTGAATGTACAATTCTGTACTCTCCACAGTTAAATATTTTCTTTAGAGCCTTTATATTTCCAAAATAATCTTTACTTTTAACTGGTATATTATATATTCGTCCACCCAGTGATTTTATTTCATCATCATATACTCCCTTATCAAAACCATGAACAATAAAATCAATTTGAATAATAGATCTGTCAATATGTCTGTAATAGTTCATCATATATGACTCTATTCCCCCTCGATGCATGATTCCACCATTCACATATAAAATTCGAATTGGTCTCATTCCGATCTCCCTCCCGTTAAAATGGAATAATAATAATCTAAATACTCCACATAACGCTCATTCTTATCATACCTTCTAGATTTTGCTATGATATTCTCTTTCGTAGGTCTATCATTTTTATATAATTGAATTGCTGAATAAAGATCCTTTACATTCTTTTTCTCAACAATAGTACCACAGCAAGAATCCACACTTTCTATACTTCCCCCAGTATTAAAAGTGATAACAGGTGTACCACATGCTATTGCTTCTAAGTTTGTTGTAGGAAAATTATCTTCTAAAGTAGGATTGACAAAAACATCTGCCATTGAGTAGATTTCGGCTAATTCTTCGACACTATTCGTTCTAGTTATTCCCAATATATTACGAGGAAGTCTTTTCTTTTGTTCTTGGGTTAACCCAACCAGAACAATAGCTTCATCTTGATTTATGTAACTCAGCAAATCTATAAAAAATCTATAACCTTTTCTATCATCCCAAATATTCGCTACTCCTAAAATAATAAACTTATCAATTATATTATGCTTTTTTCTAAAATCACTTTTTGTCGGTTTGAACGCTTCCAAATCTATCCCATTATTAATAACTTTCACTGGATATTCTTTTAAGAATGACTCTTTAACCAATCTTGCAAGCCAATCAGAGGGCGTAACTATTGTTAGATTATTGATACCAGTAAAGATTTCTTTCTTTTTTAAAAAATTTCTTTTTGAATCATCCATTAATATACTTGATGGGTAACTTTTCTTTTGAGGGCACTCAAAACACTGTTTTTTCCATTTGTCACATTTAACATAATCAAAATACGCACAATGTCCCGTAAATGTCCAACAATCATGTAATGTCCAAATTATGGGTTTATTCACTCTTTTTAAATAGTCAAAGAGTAACTTAATATTCATATAATAACCATGAATATTATGTAGATGGATTATATCCGGAGCAAATTCCTCGATCTCTTTTATAAAATCTTGTGTAGCTTTTCTCGATCCAAATCCATGTTTATCAAAGATTCTTGTTAATGCTACGTGCTTATAAGTACCATATATGTTTCCTATTTTAATAGTATTATGGCAATACTTAGGCACATCTCTACCATATGCAATATAACTTTCATGACCTTGCTCAACTAGCATATTATGAATATCTGTTGCTATTCTACCAGTACTCCCAATTCCACATACTGAGTTTATTTGCAATACTTTCATCCTATTTACCCCATACTACTCTATTCACATAATCAGTATATGACAGTATAATTCTAAGTACCTTTTCAGATACATTAGGCATACTATAATCCACTACTCGTCTCAACGTATCTTTTTGCTGATTTTCAAGTACACTCAGTCCTTGTAAAATTCTTTCTTTTTTGAGACCAACCATCATTACGGATGCTTCTTCCATAGCCTCAGGACGTTCATGTGCTTCTCTTAGATTCAACGCCCTAAAACCAAGAATTGACGATTCCTCGCTGATGGTTCCACTATCGCTTAGTACGGCCTTTGCATTTATTTGCAATTTTACATATTCATTAAACCCCATTGGCTTCATAAGAGATATTAAAGGATGAAACTCAATCTCTTTTTGTTCCATCATTTTTCTAGTCCTTGGATGTGTACTCACTATAACCGGCAACTTATACTTTACGGCAATGCAATTCAGGCTTTCCATTAAATCCATAAAATTTGTATTGGAATTTATATTTTCTTCTCTATGGGCGGAAACTATAAAGTATTTTTCTTTTTGTAAATCTAATTTTTCTATTATATTACATTTTTCTATATCATCTCTACGTGAATTTATTACTTCAAACATAGGACTGCCTGTTTTTATTATTCTATCTGCAGGTACTCCTTCTCGCAACAAGTATTCTCTTGCTATATCACTATAAGTCATATTAATATCTGAGATATGATCCACTATCTTTCTATTCGTCTCTTCTGGTACTCTCTGGTCAAAACACCTATTACCAGCTTCCATATGAAAAATTGGGATGTGCCGTCTTTTGGCGGCTATAGCACAGAGGCAACTGTTTGTATCTCCAAGTAGCAAGACTGCATCAGGATTCACCTCATCCAGTATCGGATCAACTTTTATTAGGATATTTCCTATTGTTTCTATTGCTGTTCCCGTTGCTGCATTTAAAAAATAATCCGGTTTTCTTAGGCTAAAATCCTCAAAAAACACTTCATTTAATTCATAGTCATAATTCTGACCTGTATGCACAAGTATATGCTCAATAGCTTCCGATTGCTCTAATCCGTTTATAACACTCGACAGCCTTATTATCTCAGGTCTTGTTCCAACTATAGTCATGACTTTAAGTTTTCTCATTTATTTTAAACCTCCAAAAAATATGTATCCGGCTTTACAGGGTTAAAGATTTCATTTACCCACATCACCGTAATCATATCGCTATCGCCTTCATTAATAATGTTGTGAGTGTAGCCTATTGGAATATCCACTACTTCTAATTTATCACCCGAAACATAATAATTGATTATTTCATCATCGTCAATTCTTCTGAGTTGGATCAATCCTTTCCCCTTTACAACCATGAACTTTTCATTCTTTGTTTGATGCCAATGATTCCCCTTTATAATTCCGGGTTTCGAAATATTAATTGATACCTGACCTCTGTCAGGTGTTTTAATAAACTCTGTAAAGGAACCCCTATGATCCGCATTCATCTTTAAAGGATAACTAAACCCTTCTTTTGGCAGATAACTTAAATAAGTACTATAAAGCTTTTTCTCAAATTCATTGCCCATATTGGGCACCACAAGATTATTCCTGCTTTCCTTGAATGACCTTATTAATTCTGCTATTCTGCCAAGTGTGACAGTATGTACGACAGGAACAGAACAGTACTTGTCTATTTTGTTCTCCCTACCTTCCATAGCATTTATAAATTCGTCAATGACATCATCAATATAGACCAAATTCATTATAACATCAGGATCATTTACTTTAATTTCAAGATTATTAGCAATATTATTGCAGAAAGTTGCAACAGCACTATTATAGTTCGGCCTACACCATTTTCCGAAAACGTTTGGTAACCGATATACTAGTGCTTTACTTCCTATTTCTTTCTCAAATGAGAAAATAGCATCTTCCCCCGCCTTCTTACTTTTTCCATAGGGATTCTCTATTTCTGCCTGTATTGAGGATGTGATAAGAATTGGAGCTCCATTCCCATGTTCCTGCAGTTTATTTAAAAGAATTGTAGTAAATCCATAATTCCCTTCTACAAATTCTTTCTCATCTTGTGGTCTGTTGACCCCCGCCAAATGGAACACAAATTCGCATTCTTTGGTGAATCTGTCCAAAAGAGATACATCAGTGTCTATATCAAATTCCAATATATCTCCGTAGTTTCTATTTTTCAATTCAGCTATTAAATTTCTACCGATAAATCCCTTGGCTCCTGTTACTAATATCTTCATTACTGTCTCTCCCAAAATTCTATTTCTAATCTACATCAAATAACAATATCAATAACGTTACTGACTAATATAATTTCTTAGACTTAAATCATGCTAAAATTCATTCTTCCAATAAGCACGAAAGAATGTAATTGATACTCCAATCATTCCACCAAGTAACGCACCTAATAGTATATTACGTGTTGTACTCGGGCTTGCCTTCTGCGTTGGTGCTGTCAGTGAGGATGGCATATAGATATTGGAGTCCACAATACTGACCATATTTATTTTAAAATCACTTTCTTTATCAGTCTTATAATAATTTTCAATAGCCACTCGTTCTTCTTCTAATTGAACTAAATACTTTTTTGTGATGCTGATTGAATTTGTTAGTTCATTAATCTTCTGCTGATTATCTATTATATCTGCTTCTACTTTGATGTAGTTAGGGTTGATAGTGTCTTCAGGTAGAATATAATTCCCATCTTTTCCAAGGTAGTTAATTACCTCCAAATTCGTTGTCTTATATTCTTTTGTAATCTGAGTTAATAATTCCTGATTTTTCTTTAATGTTTCCTCTTCCTTAGCCAACGAAGTATCCAAAGTAATCAATTCTACAGAATAATTATTATAATAATAATTAACTATCCGCTCTTTTACCATCCTATCCAAAAAATTAATATAATTATTATATAAACTTTTTGCAAGGCGGAGTGACTCCTCAGGAGTTTTACCAGATACTTCAGCTATAAAGGTTGTTGAATCCTTCTTACGTACGTCAAGTGATACCTTGCTACGCAATTCAGTAATGGTCATTTTGTTAGAATACTGCATCTCTTTAATCGTACGCAATAGTACATCATCGCTTGTAATTAGCTGGAAATACTCTTCATTAGTCAAAAGGGGAAGTGTATAATCACCATAGCTAGTACGATAATTTTGGGGCATATCAATGACAAGAGTTACCTTAGTATTATAAACCGGGGAGATAAAAAAAACACTAATAATTCCAGCTAATATTGCAAATACTATCGTTATTCCAAGAATACTATATTTCATCTTCCAAAAAATCATGATTAGATTCTTTAATTCATTTTTGTTATTCACATGCTCATCCATCTTCTTATTGCTATTCATTCATGAACTCCTCTTTCTAATAAATTATTTCTAACGCTCTCAAGTTAAAAGTAACAATGCATTAAATTTTTTCTAATAAATTTGCTTCTGTTACTAATATTTTCATCGTCTGTTCTCCCACTCATTAATTTCATCTCTAATATAAGCTAATGATAATAATTTTTGCTTTGTCTCCACAACCGTTAGCAAGTTTGTATTATTAGAATTAAACTCAGATAATTTATTTCTTGTATAATCGCCATTTTTGAAATATTTATCATAGTTAAGTTCCCGCTTATCTGCTGGAACACGATAAAAGTTCCCCATATCAATAGATTGAGAACATTCTTCGTTTGTGAGAAGTGTCTCATACATCTTCTCACCATGGCGTATTCCAATTACCTTTATCTCGTTATCAACATGGAATAATTCTTTAACAGCTTGAGCTAGCACCTCAATTGTCGTTGCCGGTGCTTTTTGAACCATGATGTCTCCACTTTCAGCATTTTCAAAAGCATATAAAACAAGTCCAACAGCTTCCTCAAGACTCATAATAAAGCGTGTCATGGAAGGTTCTGTAACGGTCAAAGGCTGCCCTGATTTGATTTGCTCTATAAAAAGCGGAATGACCGAGCCTCTAGAGCACATAACATTACCATATCTTGTTCCACATATCAACGTCTTACTCGGATCAACTGTTCTTGATTTTGCTACAAAAACCTTTTCCATCATCGCTTTTGAGGTTCCCATTGCATTGACCGGATATGCCGCCTTATCTGTAGACAGACATATCACTTTCTTCACACCAGCTTCAATGCACGACGTGAGCACATTATCTGTTCCTATTACATTAGTCTTAACTGCTTCTAATGGAAAAAACTCGCATGATGGGACTTGTTTCAGAGCCGCCCCATGAAATACAAAATCAACTCCATGCATTGCATTTTTAATACTCTGCAAATCGCGAACGTCACCTATGTAATACTTTATCTTATCGTTATTATACCTATGGCGCATATCATCCTGCTTTTTCTCATCTCGTGAAAAAACACGAATTTCTTTTATATCTGTAACAATGTAATGTTCAAGAACCGCATTTCCAAAAGACCCCGTTCCACCTGTAATTAATAATGTTTTATCCTTAAACATATTGATTATCTCCTCACTCATTTACTATTTAGAAAACCATCTATCCATCTTATCCAAAAGTGTTTCCTTGTTAAAATTTTCTCGATTATAACTAATTGCGTTATGTGCCATATCATTGCGCACTTCTGCTGATAGACTAATAAGTTTCATTATACTTTTCGCTAAACCTGCTGAATCACCTGCTTTACTGCAGACACCAGCCTCTGCTTCATTTATAACGTTTTGTATCTCACCATCAGCAGATACGATTACAGGGATACCGCAAGCTAAACATGATTGTACTTTTGCTGGTAATGTATTTGAGAATATCTTACTTCTTGACAAACTAATGAGAGCGGCATCATTTACAGCCATAAACTCTGGAATTCGATCAGCTGGTTGTTTATCGATAAAATTAAAGTAATCATTTACCTTATCTCTTTCAACTTCCGCTCTTAAGGTATCCTTAAATCGTCCATCACCTACAATGTTAATCCTCACTTTTATACTATTTTCCCTCAATATCTTAACTGTCTCAGGAAGTACTTCAAGTCCTTGTGCATAGCCAATATTTCCGGCAAAGATAATATTGAATATTCCATCTTGAGGTATTTCAGGAACATTTGCATTAGACTTTTCAATTGGCTTGTAATAGTCTTCTGCATATTGAGGCCAAAATTCTAATTTATTTTTATTTACTCCGCGCTCACTAATTACATGAATAAAGTTCTGTGATGAAGTAAAAATTCTGTCGCATCTTTTGTATATATAATCAACCATCTTGCCAATAGTGCTAAGGATTTCCTTATTTTTGATTCCAGCAACGATTTCTACATTTTCCGGCCATAAATCCATCACATATAAATAGCAAGGAATCTTTCTCTTTTTTGCATACCACACTCCCAGCAAGGCCTGTGTCATAGGTGATACTTCATATATAAAAACGTAATCCGCTTTTATCCTAGTAAACACTTTCCACAAGAACCCTGACACAACAAAAGACAGATAATTAAGTGCTAGCATAATTGCATTGCTTCCTCTAGGAATAAGCGGAATTCTAATTATCTCTATTCCATTATAAGATTCTTTTCTTTTTTTGAAAATTCCATATCCGCCATAGTATTTACCTTGGGGATAGTTTGGAATTCCTGTAATAACTGTTACCTTATATCCTCTTTTAACCCATTCTGTACAAATATCATTAATCCGAAACTGTTCAGGATAGAAATATTGAGCAATTACTAATATATGTTTTTTCAAGTCTCCATCTTCCTCCCTACTATTTTTCAGTCATCTCTATTGATTCTTCAAAACTTCTGATTCTATAGTTTCCTTTACCGTAGTCGCTCATGGATCTTTCATATACTAAATTACCAAATACTTTATTAACAAATCCGATACCAGAAACTAATTTAATCACAGGATTGAATAATTTTGTCATCCAAATCTTATTATCATGTGCTTCTGCAATTACTTTCACAAGCTCACTCGTCCTTACATATTCCTTATTCTGCGGGAAAAAGAGTCCTTGCTCTTTATTATCAATTATTAACCTGATAATTTCACACAAATTGTCTATATGAAGCATACTACGCCCGTTTTCAATATCGGGGAATATCGGTATCTTCTTAGCTAATTTCGCAAGTCTAGGATAGTTTCCTTTGGAATCTTTTCCATAAATCATTGGTGGTCTTAATATCACAACTTTAAAATTATCAGAATCGAGAAACCTAATACCTTCTTCTGCTTGTAACTTACTTCTTCCATAGAAATTACTAGGTGTTGGCAATGTATTTCTATCAATTATTCTTTTGTTACTGCTA
Source organism: Lachnoclostridium phytofermentans (assembly GCA_003526525.1). Lineage (GTDB taxonomy): Bacteria > Bacillota > Clostridia > Lachnospirales > Lachnospiraceae > Lachnoclostridium. The sequence goes on from DPVV01000130.1 coordinate 9,209, forward strand.
CTGTCACCGTAAACAATAATGCTACTCATAAAAATAAATTGCTTGACTCCCGCCTCTTTAGCTTTCTTGGCTGCCTCTATCGTGAGATCTCTATTAACTTTATAGTAGAGCTGTTCCATTTTAGGATCAGATGATACATGAGCTATCCCCGCCACATGAAACACAACATCATAGTGTGAAAAGTCCTTCTCCCTCCATAACTCATCCTTCATATCAAGTGTATCCACTTTATAGTTATCTGCCTCTTTCATAAGCCAATTCTCAAAAGATATTCCTATATAGCTGTTCTTTCCAGTGATTAGTATTTTCTTCATTTCTCACTGTCTCCTTAATCTTACATTTTGATTAACAGATACGCAGGAGGATATTTTATCTTCCTGTTCCACCTTCAACTACACCTTTACTTTTTAATACACTAATTATAGTTCCAATGAAACACTTAACGTCAGTCTTAATTCCCATTTTCCTAACATATTCTCCATCTAACTTAGCTTTCTCATTGATAGGAAGTTCATCTCTCCCATTTATCTGTGCCCAACCAGTAAGTCCAACCGGTATATCATTCGCATTATACTTATCTCTTTCTTCAATCAAATCAAACTGGTTCCAAAGTGCTGGCCTAGGACCGATAATGCTCATCTCGCCTTTAAGAATGTTTATTATCTGTGGAAGTTCATCAAGACTTGTTTTTCTTAAAATTTTTCCTATACGTGTTATCCATTGTTCCGGATTTTCAAGTAAATGTGTTGGTGTATCTTTAGGAGTATCTATACGCATTGTTCTAAATTTAAGAATATAAAAGTGTGATTTATGTATACCT
>DPVV01000129.1 GCA_003526525.1 Lachnoclostridium phytofermentans
AACTATAGTCAAACCACTTGAAACGTAGCTCAAGATTTAAATTTCAAGTTTTAGCCACAAAGCGGGACGAACACCGCCTGTACATTTGCCATCGCTGATGTTGCCTTTCAATATATTGTTGCCTTGAATACCTATATTACCGTCGGTCCCAAAGATGTACACGGCTTTTACATTAACGCGGCCGGGCGACCGAAGCCACCACCACCAACTCCATTCTTTACCCTGAAGTCTTGCTAATCGCTTACTGCTGTTTTCATCTTTTCTTTCAAACCAATATCTTTGATTTTTTCCTCGGTTTTGCAGTTTCGAACGGCTATCACCGAAATAGTTGCACACTTCCTCAAGGTTTAATAAAAATATGTAGTCCCTCGTATCTGCTCCGCCTTTTGAACCATACCACTGATTGTCAGGATTTTTATTTATTACCGGAATTATTCTTGACTTATCAGTTGCGTTGAATTTGCCATAAAATTCATCGTTCAGATATTTTCTTAACGAGCAGTCAGCCCATGTTATATCTTTATAAGCGTCATGGTAAGCACGCTGTTCTATAATATACTCGGTTATAATCAAAGCCGCATTATTTTTTACGTCAAGAATGCGCCAGCTATAACCACCGAATGGTATTACTTCGCCGATATTAAATTCTTCCATTCACCTTCTCCTTAGTAGGGAATAATAAATCAAATTCTAAATCCTTCATTTTACTGTTTTGCTGCATTTTTGCCAAAGCGATTTCTTTTGTTTTCCCTCTGGTAAATGCACCTATGTAATTGTTGGAATACATGATTGTATCATTCCCATTGTGTTCCCAGACACATGTAATTCTCATGCTTAGTCGCCTCCTTGAAATCCTTATTTATCTTGGCGTAATCTATAGAAAGAGGAATATAGTCTTAATATGTAAGCAATTATATTAATTCAAGAACCTATTTAATATTTGTGGATTTTCACTATTTTCATTAGCTATACAGCCATACCCCAATATGTTAGGTAGTGCCTGGCGAACTTTGATTCCGAAAAATTAGCTGCTAACCTACACAAATATACACCAACGAACCCCGTATATGTCGATTAGATCAACCATTAACTCACTGAAATCACAAGTACTTAATGGATAAAGAATCTTAGCGCCATTCTTGAGTATATTATATGCTTTGAGAACCAAATCTTCTTTGCCTTCCCCAAAATGTAAGCAAAATTGCATAGTAGTGCCTGTAATTTTCTCCTCGTCCTTAAGTGCTTCTGATACTGCCAATATCTGCCCGTACACATTGAGTTCGGCGTGCATAAAAGTTCCATCAGAGTGAGGATAACTTGCCACTAACTCAGCATCAAAGGCTTTTTGATATAACTCTACTGCTCTATCGCTACCTCTTACATATATCTGCATCATTGATCTATGCATCTTCGGTATACCTCCATGGTATTAATTATTTTTCTTTGATTATAGTACATTAAGCGGACAACTGTATGTCATGTTCTGCCTCACACATTATTCCATCTATAGAATTGGAAACAAGCAATACATCTCAGGATGCTCCAGATCTATCGTTTGCTTTGGATAAACTTCCAACGTAAATTCATTACTTAGCTTAATCTTTTCATCCTTTGCCCATTTCTTAGCTTCTTTTTGTCTTGTCATTAACTTACCATCCACTAAATCCTGATGATTTTCTCCATTAAATTCTACCTTAACATACTTTCCTGCTGGAATTGTAAAACTCTTGAATCCTGCCTCCTCCTCTTGGATTTCAGTTGTTTCAACTCCAACTATATAGTCAGGCACTTTATTTAGACAAACTGCATATTCAATCTCTTTGTCCGCGCGATTCGGAGTATTATTCTTCATATCCTCCGTGTACTTGTCCCACATTACTCCAAGACTATCAAAATTAATCGGCAAGCCAGAACTCTGTAAATTCAACCCGTACACTATAATATTTTCCCCAACTGTTATAACTTCGATATTACACTTTTCATTATACATTTACTAATCACCCTTCTAAATTACATGATATATTCTTTATATCACATATGGATATTAATGTAAATAAAGGTTGTATTTATTTACGTTTCATCTTGCAAACTGGATGGAATCAAAATAAAAAAGCGATACTTTTTACATTGCTTTTTCCAAAATCATTGGAAAAAACTATTGCTTCAAACATACTATTCCATAACATTATAGAGACCTATTATTTTGAATACGACTGAATTATTCATACAACGAATCTTCATAAAAAAGCAATCGATTCCCAGTGTATTTATTATTTTCATATGACAAATGATAAATTGAGTTTTCTTCGATCATTTTATAATCATTGTATGAACACTTAACCCTTACTATCGGATCACTAATAACTTTGAATATATATATAATGTTTATCACTAAATTCTACTTTTTCTACTATCAGATAATCGCTATCATATATACGACCTGAGTTATTATATTTTGTGATGCTTAGATGTAAAATTAGTATTAGTAATGTGGCAAATGCTAATATTTTGTTTTGAGTTTTATTTAATCCATTGTGTCCTAATAAATACACAAAAAATTTTATAACTAAGATTATAGGTACGATAAAACAAATTCCTACACTTATGTCATCTAGCGCGTATAGAATTGTATAAGTTGATCGTCTCAAATTATAAAAATGATAAAATATATAAAACCAAGCTGTAATTAATAGTATTAATAATATCAGTATAGTTATATATTCTTTTTTATTTTTCTTCATAATTCCAATCCCCCATTGAGAAATATGTGAATTACCTGTTAATCAGTAACTTCTTGGTCTCCAATTCCTTCGTTTCCTAAATATACCTTGTATTCTTTTCCTTCATATAAGTTCATAATCTGTCTTCGCAATTTTGAGGGATAAAGTGGTACCTGATTTAGAGACTCTATCTCAAGCCAATCATATCCCACTTGGTTTGTATCACTATGTAGCACGGTATTTTTGATTTCACCCAAATATTCGCATAAAAATACCAAATCTACTCTATGAAATTTTTCTCCATGTACACCCTCGATAACAAATACTAATTCTTTTGCGACCACGTTTATTCCTAACTCTTCAGCGACTTCTCTGCATACTGCTTTAGAAAGGAGCTCTTCTGTTTCCTGTCCACCACCAGGCATAATGTACCATTCTTCATTTTCGTCCTTTATTTTAATTGCAAGCATCTTTCCGTCTTTGATAATCAATGCTTTGGCTGAATTTCTAATCATTCTTTCCATGAAAACCTCCGCAATATTGGGTTGTATGAATTTAATTTGTTAAATATTCTTTAAGTCAAACGATATAATTCCATTGATATTTCTAGAAGCTATATGCAATGTATCATTTTCTATCATGGTACGTCCTGATAATTTAAGTGGTGTATTAATCGTACTCTCCAATTCAAGTGTTTCCTTATTCCAAAAGGTTATTTCACTACATGGATATGAAATTGTAATAATATAATTATTATAAATACCGACACAGTCAAACATTCTTTTATGAGCATTTCTTTTTTTAGAGATACATTTTCCTGACTCTATATCGACAAGATAAAGTATTTTGTCCTGACCAGCAGCATATATGTTATGCATATCTATTATAAAACTACCAATATTCTGTTTGCTAAGTGAAATGGATTTAATAAGTTCCATATTCGCTTTATTGATATATAATAATTCACCACTAACATTAACTCCCACTAAAATATCATTATAACTATGTAAGTCCCAAATACTAGTTGAGGATATGTGATTTATCTCTTGTATTGTAAAATTCTTAATGTCAATAACGTTTATTGCCCCATTACGCATGCAGGTATAAATATTGTTCTCATCAATAGCCATACCACAGATATCAGAAGATAAATCATTTCCTAATTGTAAAATCGATAAAATTGAATAATTATTTTTATCCATAATGTATAATGTGTAAAAATCCCTTATAAACAATAGTTTATTATTAGCTACTAAATTTCTCGAAAACCCTTCTTTTTTAAACAACTTTTTTGAATAAATTATTTCCTTAGTGTGTTTATCTATCTTATATACGCTTTCATTAGAAATACAATCAACAAATTGGTTATCAATACAAAATCCTGTCACACATTTTTCTAGATTGACTAAGTAATTCATAAGATTATCTCCTTTTAATCATGGCCTATTGGAATAATAAAACTCATATCTTATTATCCTCAATTGATAATGAATCCTTTAGCAAAAAAACATCTTGCACTTGGTCAAATGTATAAATCATATCATCCAATAACTTTCTTTTGTAAAAAGTATCGTCTTAATAATTGTTTTAAGCTATTCATGGTTAATTTTTTTTCTTTTAGAGCTAGATTTTTTTGAATTTAGCTTTCATACTCTTCTCCTTAAATTAAATATTTAATTAGATTTGGCATCCATTACTCTGTGAGGTGATTGGTAAAACTATTATAATTACCATTTTAATACAATTATTAATATATATCAACTTAATGCGAATTCAAACAAATATATCAAGTATAAAAAAGTTTAGGTAGAACAACAAACTTAAAGGATTGGAAGGTATCCGGCTTTGCGTAGCCTATGTACTTTTTCTCCCCATATATAATTGGAAGATGCAATCTACTTTGTGGAATCCACCATGCTTTATTATGGCTTCTTTTACTCCCGCATACAAAGACACTCTATTACAATCCGGCAAATTTCTATGGTTAGCTAAGGTATCAAGAAAAACTATCCATTCGTCCGCGCTGTAGGTTAGTGTTGCTTCATACAGATTCATTAACACATCGCTAAAACCGTAAACGCTTAAATCCTCAAATCCATATCCGCTAAGTAATTTTGGGTCTTCTTCAAATCCTTTTTTAGTTATTTTCTTTATATTAGAACTATCCCATGTATAATAGCTATAGAAATGTTTTTCATAAACCGCTTGAATTTCCTCGCTGAGTTCTTCGTCGTCAGGAGGAATATAGTTGAAGTTGTAACGTAACAATGCGATTGCCCCGCGGATTTTTAATAAACGGAAAGCCTTGGGACACCCAATTTCCGCGTCTACCCAATGAAAAGCAGAAGCGGCGTATATCAAGTCGTAATTGTTTTCTTCCAACAAGGCGTCCTCGAAAGTGGAAGTGACTACGTTAAAGCCCTTATATCCCTTAAACCTTTCTGTGAGAAAATCTGCCATATTTGCGCCTATCTCAATTGCGGTTACATCGTATCCTGCTTCGATAAAAGGAGCAGTCGCTTTCCCTGTCCCTGCGCCTATTTCAAGAGCTTTTTTACCTTTTTTCAGCCCAGAATATCTGCAAACGTCCTCAAACAACACGCTGGGATATTCAGGGCGTACTCTATCATAATTCACAACGATTTCATCAAAATGCGTTCTTCTATGACGTTCCCATCCTGTTCCGTTATTCGTTTCCATTAAATATCTCCTGAATTTTGTTTATCATATTACACCAACCCTTTGCTAAGAGTCCATTTCTCTAAATACTAGCGCTAAATAAATCTTTCATACTAAAGTTAATATCCTTTTTTGCTTTAGTATGTGTTTTTATAGTAATAAAATCCATAAGCTAAACAACCATTCAAACAAAAAGCCATATTTCTTCTCCTGTAATATTTGTTGCTTTAATAACTGCTTACTTTTTTTGTGCATAAAGGGAAAGCTTATGCTTTCCCTTTATAAATAAAATTATTTTTTATTGCTGTCATGAGTATTAACGTAAGGTAGTTTTCTGTGTCCGCATCGTGAAGTTCTTCATCTGCGGTCATTCTCCAAATAGACTTACCATCTGGGATCTCTTGGGCATATGAACATCAACCAAACCAGATTTTTGCCACAGGTTTTGCCACCACTAGGCACTGTGCCATGCATACATATTAGGCTCCCAGAAAGTAGGGGCGGTTATTTTTTTCGTCTATTATTGCTTCTGACGAGAGCTATTCATCCTTCACATAGTCTCGAATATCTGCCCTTCTATGCTAATAATTTCATCAATGGGGATTGCTGTACCATCAGTCATAACTACAACCCGTTCATATTCGTCTATTTTTTTAGCCGTACTGGTAGCAGTAACATAGGCACCGCCATTCTTCTTCACATCCGGCTGAAAGTACGTAATTACAATTTCAGGATTCTCTTTCATCCGATCTGCTATGATTTGCAGCCTATCGCTTAAAGCGTCCTTTATATATTCGTCTATTTCTACTCTCTCGTCAGTCAGTCTTGCAGTTTCTTTGATGGCGGCGCCATGGCCGGTAAGTGCGGCGAAGGGGGAAAACTGAGCTGCGCGGTCTATAGCTGTCATTTGTGGACGTGTCGCTGAGACGTGGTGAGGTAGATTGATAATGTCGTCATATGACCTTGTCATGCCTTGTGCCCTCCAATCTGCTTATTCCGGTCTACTGTTGTAGCGCCTTCCTCCAGATTATACCCTTTAGAATGGCGTTCTTGCCATATTTCTTTTTTATATCTAACATCGCTTTTTGCACTCTTTTTTCTCGTGCAAGCTCGGCATCTTCATCCTCTTTTTTCGCATTCGCAGTCATGTAATCTGTAAAGAGATCAAGCTGTTCAAAGCTGTCCGTCTTTTGAACGGTTGTCTCATCAATAACATGATTTGCTGTGATGTTGACTCTTCTGATCAAGAGATTTTTGTCTACGATGCGTTCAAACAGCTCTGTAACGGCATCCAAAATTAATTTGGTAGAGGAGGTTTGCCTGCCAAGATTTGCCGAACCATGCGCAGATTTCGGAACGGTACGTCCGTAGTGGTCAGTGGTGATCGCTCCGTGATATGATTTCTTTATCTTCGGGTCTGTCATATTTTCAATATCGTATCCGACCGTCAAAACAAGCTGGTCGGTCACAAGCCTTTTATCAACCAAATCAAGTACCAGTAGATCGGTCATTTCCCTCATAATCAGCTTCGCTTTGTCAAAAGTATAGGCGCTTTGTAGCACCTGTCCAGATCCAATACTGTTTGTGCTCGGCTTATACGCTTTAATATCGGCAATTGTGCATGGCTCCCATCCCCATGCATGGTCAATCAGTAGCTCAGCGTTGATGCCGAACAGCTTATATAATAAATCCTCGTTGTAGTAATCGGTAGGTTTACCAAGAGAACATCTTGCAATATCTCCCATGGTAAAGAGGGATCGGAAGAGCGGTTAGGCAGGAAT
>DPVV01000127.1 GCA_003526525.1 Lachnoclostridium phytofermentans
GGGTGTTATTAAAGTATACTGTGTTATACCGAAATGCCTAGTTGGCACACCAAATGTCATTTTTTATATTCATGGTGGTGGCTGGGTATTTGGCAGTTTCCATACACACAGAAAACTAGTCCACGAGCTTGCTGCTAGAACAAATTCTATTGTCGTATTTCCAGAATACACTCGTTCGCCAGAAGCACAATATCCTACTGCAGTCGAACAATGCTATAAAGTCCTGTGCTGCTTACCACAACTCATATCGATGCTATCGTGTAAGGTTGAGGTTGACTTTTGTACCTTAACCGTTGCTGGAGATAGTGTTGGAGGTAACATGGCAACTGTAATGACTATTCTATCTAAATATCGAAAAGGACCTAGAATTCATAAACAGGTTCTTTATTATCCTGTAACAAATGCGTGCTTCAATACCGAATCTTACTGTGAATTTGCTGTTGACTATTATTTGTATCGAGAAGGGATGATGTGGTTTTGGGATCAATATACGAAAAGTGAGGAAGATCGCAATCAGATTACTGCATCTCCATTACGAGCAACAATGGAACAATTAGCATGTCTACCTCCAGCAATCATTTTAAATGGGGAAGCTGATGTATTAAGATCCGAAGGTGAAGCTTATGCAAGAAAATTACGCATGGCTGGTGTTGAAGTTACTGCTGTTCGTTTTCAAGCAATCATTCATGATTTTGTGATGTTAAATGCATTGGACGAAACCAACGCTACTCGTGCAGCAATGGATTCTTCTACAGAATGGATTAATCGTAAAAACCAAGGGGAATAAACTATAAAGCAAACAGTGAGACTACATCTATTTTGGGCTCTTTATCATTCGGAACATTGGAAAGTTCAGCATGAGAATTCTTTTAGATACTACTCATACCGTGATACCATGTGGCATTTTTAGAATTCCAATCTATATTGAAAGAGCAGAGATCCGAAGATTTCTGCTCTTTTTTGAGATGATAAAAATCATAAAGATTATCCGTAGATAAACTTCCGTATCTTCTTTTCCTCAGCATTCGGATTTAGGATAAGAATATGTTCCCGAATCTTTTCTTCCGCTTCTGAAACCTTTATCTGATCTGCTAACTGACAAAGTTCCTCTCCCCAATACTCTTCCGTCGTACAAAAAACTGTAGAATTCCAACCATAACCTTCACCGTAGCGGTTCGTCTTCTGCTTTCTTCCACACATTGTAATATACATCTTCATCTGCAATTCATTCAGAGCCTTTTCAAACCGATAATTATCTTCTTTACTAAAGTTTCCTAGCTTTTTGATATCATGGAATGCCAAGCACTTATGCTCTTCAATTAGCTCATAAATCCTCTTAGCCATATTAGAAATGGTGCCTTCTAGATACGCTTCCTCTAAGCTTTCTCCTTTTCTTCTCACTGAAAGAAAATAAGGAATCCATTCTTTCGTGATATAACCACTTTTCTTAAAAAAGACCTTCCCGTAAGCAATATCTGCTTGTTCATCAAGTACCCGCATACGCCATTCCCAAGGATCAGTTTCAGGATTTTCTGTATGCCAGCAGATTAAGTCGGTAAATCTACTACATAAGGAGAATATCCCCTCTGGGTTCGCGCCTCCAACTGTAAACCCACAGATCATTAATGCCTGACAAAAATCTTGATAATTGTCTATCTTAAGTTCAGATATGGATTTACTTTTTTCATTATTTACTCTACTATTCATTTCTCTACCACTTTGTTTTCCTTTACTGTAGATTTGTTTACATTTTAATTTATCAATTTCACTCCAAGTTGCTCTAGTCCCCTTAACTATTTTACTACAAATTACTCTGGTCCCCTTGACTATTTTGCTTCAAATCACTTAAGTTTCCTCGTTTTTTACCACTCGTTGCTCTAATCCCCTTGTCCATTTTTTAAACATTACTTTTTTCCATACGGTCCTATGCCATTGTTCTTTGACTCATCCTATTCTTATTCAAAAGTTCCCCACTGTCTACATTGTTCAATTCTTGCTCCTTTTGGATTATCACCATGTACCGGATCATTCGAATATTCTATAAGAAGTTCGCATGGAAATCCTTTGCATTCACCACAATGTACCTGTTCCTTCTCTTGACAACATTTTGCAACGGAACATTCTCCATGAAAAGGATTTCCATTGGATGCAATACACCCTTTACAACCATGACTTTCTTTAAAAGTACATCCATCGCAGCGTAATCCACATCGCGTATCAATCATTACTATACCCTCCAAACTTTTTTTACAGTTTATCATAGCAAACATGACATCAGTATGTCGTGTTTACGATTGATACCGCTCCGACATTTTTTTTATTTTTTCCTTTATTAATGCTCTCATTTCAATTGGTTCTAGTATTTCGACTCGATCTCCGAACCCTAAAAACCAGTCCATTGCTACATTTAGATTTGTAAACCCTCTCTTAAACAGTAGTCTTCCATCCTCCATTTCTTGAAAACAGCCAAAACAGTATTCTTCAATTAAGCGATATTTTTCACTTGAATCAAATACAGCAGTAATATCATAATTATCTGGAATGTGTCGATTGAAATCAAAACACTCTTCCGGTATTTCTCTTGGAATAAATT
>DPVV01000126.1 GCA_003526525.1 Lachnoclostridium phytofermentans
ATTAGTAATTATGAGGAGAATACTATGTCTCGTTGTTCCTCGATTCCAATTTGCCTATTTCCGATTCAATTTCCCACTACAATGCCTGAGTTCTTTAGCCAGTTTCAAGCAACTCAAACGTTTTTGGTGCAGGCTGATATTAACGATAATGTGGCGGTAACAACTCCGTCCATCTGCGTATCAAACATTCGATTTGTACCTAGTGTAGCGGGAACATCTGCAGAAGGTCAGATATTGACCGGTAAAAATCTTATTGTAATTGGATATTTTAATACCAAAATCGTTATAACACGTGTAGAAAATGGAGTAAGAAAAAATAATACTGTAGAAAAAGTTATACCATTTTCAACTAATATCGTAGTACCGTTAGAGGATAATGGTAACCATCAAGTATTTTTAGGTTTTGATATTCAGGACTTTTCTGCTATTATCATAGCTAGAAATACACTATTTTGTAGCATATCTTTAGTTTTAACGTACGACAATTGTGATGATTAAGGATGTTCCTTTTCCTTTGGATGATGGTTTGGATTTATGCATGGCACTTACAGTAGAAAAAGAAGTGGCATATACTTTTGATATTCTAAAGTATGAGATGCTTGTTTTAAATTTATCAGATAAGTACATGCCACATATATGGATTGAGATAGACCATCCGAAATCAACAATACTTATACCAAATTCGTTCCTTATTCAAAACGGGGGTAAGCCAATAAAAAAGGGAGACGCTATTTTACTATCTCTGGCACCCCACGAAAGGGGAATCGTACGGTTTGGTCTATGTATATCAGAAATGCAACGAGAGGATTTTATATCAGTACGTTGTAGAGCTGCTCAAAAAGAGTTCTTAGTATTTTCTAATGAAGTATATGCAAAGATTATTAAAACGGTAGGAAAACCGTGTCTCATAGAACAGAACTTACTATTTCCAAAGCAGATACCGGAATCAGGTGTTGTTAGGGATATAAAGGTAGATTATCATCACCAGAAATCAACGTTTCTTCCATTTTCAAAAAAAGGAAGAAAGGGAGAGCTTTGTTGTAATACGAAGCTTTTAATTACTGGTGTTCTTTCCTATTCTGTAAAAGTCAAATTTAGAATAGGTAATTCCCATTATGAGAGAACTATTGAATATTGTTCGGGTCATACTGAATCGATTATTTTACCTGAGGGAGCAAATATTTTAAAACCAAATGTGAAATTAATTCTGTATTCCACGGATTTTATTTGCATCGGGAGGAAGCTTTACTGCTGTGCCTTTGGTATGTTATTTTTTCAACCATAAGGACAACCAAAATTTTATAGAAAAGCTTGTTAATCTATACAAAAGTGTACAATTTTACATTCCACATAGCATGATTTTTCATATTACATCATATGATTAGAAAGAACTCCCTCTAAGGGCATTCAGGGAGTATGTTTTCAGTCGGAGGGATGTAATGTGGAGGATAGAAGCCAAGAAGTACTAGGAAAATATGATTTGAGAATCTACAATACCTACCGTACAAGAGGAGCATATGTATTGGAAACTGATCAGGGACTGAAGCTGCTTTGCGGATATGAGGGTGGAGAAGGACGTCTCGAATTCGAGGATACAATCAAGCAGCAGATTGCAGCGAATGGATACGAAAATACGGATGGTTATGTTAGAAACTGTGCTGGTTCAATTCTTTCCGTAAATTCTATTGGCGAAAAGTTTGTAATTAAGAACTGGTTTGATGGGGAAGAATGTAACCTTAAAAAAGAGGATAAGATATGTCTTGCAACCTCAAATTTAGCTCGTCTTCATAATTGTATGGTGGGAATTGAAGTTAGTCCAGAGCAGAAGCAATGTTATCAGCAAGGAAACCTTTTTACAATCTTAGAAAAAAGGACAAGAGAACTGAAACGGGTAAAAAGCTACATACGGGAAAGAAAGCAGAAAAATGAATTTGAGGTATGCTATTTAAGTGAGTGCGAACGTTTTTTTAAAGATGCCTTGGATGCGATGGAGTATATGAAGCAAATCCCTTATTGTACTCTAATGTGTAATTCGCTAGACCGGGGTATGGTTTGCCATGGGAACTATACTTATCATAATGTTTTTATCTTAAATTGTAATAAAGCAACCAATCAGCTTTGTTCTGCTGCTGCGGTTCATGAAAGTGATATGGTAGCAACCTCGAATTTTGAAAAGTCAGTCCTTGGATTACAGGTTACTGATCTTTATCAATTTATCCGGAAGGCAATGGAAAAAAACGATTGGAACATCAGCATGGGACAAAACATTTTAAAAGAGTATCAAAGACAGAGAACCCTTTTAAAGGCTGAGAAACATTTACTTTACGTATTACTCCTCTACCCAGAGAAGTTCTGGAAGATTACAAATTACTATTATAATAATAAAAAATCTTGGATACCACAGAAAAATGTTCAAAAGCTGATCACCTTAACCGAACAAATTGATTCCAAAAAAGAGTTTTTAGATCAGTTATTAAAGGTATAGATAGGCTAGATAGGCTGTTGTATTCAAATTAAATATCCATTATAATGAAGGTGTGTCGAAATTTGGCACACCTGTTTAAGTTTATACAAAGGCTACAAGACTGCATGGCAGAATTTTGTTTCTAGTGAAGATGAGGGAAATATATGAAGCATAAGAAAAAACAAGACTGGTCTAAACTCTTTATTATCGGTGCAATTGTTGTTGCATTGTTGGCAATTTTCTCCGTTGTGTTATTTACGGTATTTGGACAGAAAGAAAAGAAGGTAAAGGGGAAGGAACCTGAACCGACTCCTATCGTAGAAGATAGTAACACCACATATGAGAATGCTGTAATGGCAGTTTATCTTGAAACTGATACAACGAGAAATAAGCTTAAGGTGTTGGAAATCGATAGTGGGGAAACCTTGTGGTTAGATTATCATGGAGGAACAAGTATAGTAGATAAATATGACCAAAATCTAGCGGTATCTCAGCTATTATCCGGACAGATAGTAGATCTTTTCTTTAAAGAAGGAACGAAGGAATTAGCTAAGCTAAAAATATCCGACAAAATATGGGAAGCAATTGGGGTAACTGATGTAAAAGTGAATCCTGAAGCAAGAATGGTAACCTTTCATGGTACTAACTATACATATCCAGAGCATGTTACGGTGCTTTATCATGGAGAACCAGCAGATATCTCAGACGTACTTAATATGGACTATGTGACATTACGAGGAGTGGATGAGAATATCTATGCAGTTATAATTAATCAGGGACATGGATATCTTGAGTTATCTGGGCAAGAAGATTTTATTGGAGGTACGATTTCCGTAGGAACAACGGCAATAGAGGACATTACCAATGATCTTAGACTTACGATAAAAGAAGGAAACTATCCAGTGACAGTAAGAAATAAAAATATGGAAGGTACGAAAGATGTAACCATAGTAAGAGGGCAGACACTAAAGTGTAATGTCGAGGAATTTGGTATGGCAGCTATCATGCGTGGTCGGGTTCGATTTTCTATTAAACCAGAGTCTGCAAATCTTTATATTGATGGCGTGAAAACAAATTATATAGAGCCAGTGGAATTAACATATGGAGAGCATAAAGTCGAAGTATCTCTTGGTGGTTATGTTACTTATAAAGGGATATTAAATGTCGATCGTACAGACCAAATTGCTAACATTACGCTTCCGGAAAACGATGGTTTCAACGGAAGCAATAACAGTAATAACAGCGAAAATAACAATGGAGATAACAACGGAAACAACAACGGAAATAATAATTGGAATAATAATACGGATAATAACAATGGTTATGAGACTGACTTTGAGGATAACTGGTCAAATAATTCAGGTAATTCTGGAGGATCCGAGATTGAGGATAGCACCTCAGATGGTGACGATGATATGAATAACTCTGGAAATGGCTCGAGTGGAAGTAACCAAGGTTCTAATAACAATGGTGGAAATAACAATGGATCCAATAACGGAGGGAATTCCTCCAATGGTAATCATAATTCCAATAAGAATAATACGATTACAATTAATTGGATTACGGGAGCAGATGTTTATTTTGATGGAGCATTTATGGGTACCATTAAGAATGGAAAGTTAGTGGTTGAGAAACAAATAGGGTCCATAGATGTTGATCTGGTCGTTGAAGGAGAGGAAACAAAGAGTTATCAAATTGAAATTGAAGATGACGGTGCAGACGCTTACTTCTCTTTCCCTAAATAGAAACTTATGAGTGGAAGCAATTACCCTAGTTTATAGGACCAAAATGAGCAGAAAATATAAGAAAGAGCAGAGATTATAAGAAAGCCAGGAAGTATTAAAATATATTCCGTGGTTTCTCTATAATCTCTGCCTTTTTAAAATAAGGAAAGTTCACGAAGTGCTTTTTCTTGTTTTATATTATGAATTTATTGAAGTTAGAATGAATTCTATGAAAGGTAGATTAAAGTAGTTCGTCTTAGGACCTTATTATATATTATTAGAATAGTATATTTTACAGTTCGGATTTTTATTTTTTAAAAATGCCACTATCAAATCAATACATTATACGATCTAAATAAGGAATATATAGGAAGGAAAATGTATATTTAAAAAATCATGAAATTTTAATACATTTAATTAAACTCTAATATGGTTTTTCTTGCTTTTCCAGGGGGGAATAGGTAAGATAGAACTACAATAAATTCCTTTAAAAGAAAGGGGAAGATAAAAAGATGGATGAGAAACAAATAAATGCAGTAAAGAAAGGTTCAAAAGTTGCTGTAATTGTTATCGCAATTGTTGTAATTGCTATCCTAGGAGGGATGTCAGCATATACAATCAATGAGCAGGAACAGGCTGTCGTTACCACCTTTGGAATTCCGAAGCAGGTAAGTGAACCTGGTTTACATTTTAAGATACCATTTATACAAAAGGTGCAGATGGTTGATACCACAATTAAGGGTTTTGCGATTGGCTATGATCTTAATACTGGGAAATCAATTGATGAAGAGTCCCTAATGATTACGGTGGATTATAATTTTGTACTTGTGGATTTCTTTGTAGAATATAAAGTAACGGATCCAGTGAAATATTTATATGCTTCGAATGACCCAGTGAGTATTTTAAAGAATTTAGCACAGAGTTGTATTCGTTCCCAAGTAGGAAGTTATGATGTGGATAGCGTTATAACTACTGGTAAAAATGAAATTCAGACGGTAATCCGAGAAATAATAACCGAAAAACTAGACGAACAAGATTTAGGTATTTCTTTAGTGAACATCACAATTCAAGATGCAGAACCACCTACCGTAGAGGTTATGGAAGCATTTAAGGCAGTAGAAACAGCAAAGCAAGGAAAAGAAACAGCAATCAATAATGCAAATAAGTATCGTAATGAAGAGTTACCTGCTGCAGAAGCACAAGTTGACCAGATTACAAAAGAGGCAGAGTCAACAAGGCAAGCTCGTATCAATGAGGCAGAAGGTCAGGTAGCTAGATTTAATGCTATGTATCAAGAATATAAAAAGAATCCATTAATAACGAAACAAAGAATGTTTTATGAAGCAATGGAGGACATTCTTCCTGATTTAAAAGTTATTATTGATAACTCCAAAGGTGGAGTGGAAAAAATATTACCGATAGAACCATTGTTAGGGGGTGCACAGTAAGTATGGGAGATGTTGAGCATATCAAACAAAGAAGAAGAGCACCAAAGTTTGCTCTTGGATTCATTATATTAATTGCTGCCCTTGGACTTTTTATTTTAGGAACATCAATCGTTGTAACGCAGCAGGATGAATATACACTAATTCGCCAGTTTGGGAAAGTAGAGCGTATTATTACGAAGCCAGGACTTAGTTTTAAGATTCCATTTATTGAAGATACCGCAAAGCTTCCAA
>DPVV01000291.1 GCA_003526525.1 Lachnoclostridium phytofermentans
TATGTTTTTGAAGATACCTGAACATATCTCATATATATATCCTCCTGTACCTATAATTTGATTATAAAATTATATATAATACTATAGATATAATTATATAGCAACAATAAAAAAGGTACTACATCATTAAAATGTAATACCTTTTCAGTAGTTTGATTATAAAAATTTTACCTTAGATAAAGATGTACTGCAAGTTCTTTTTTCCTTAATTCTATTAGCCGTATTGAATTTTTTAGGAAACGAATATATTTTCTAAGATTTCAAAACCATACTAACTTAATCAAGATACACCTGAAAGGTTATTAGTTATTTTATAAAATAGATTTAACCGCTGTTACTACATTCTCAGTAGTAAATCCGAACTTCTTGAATAAAGTTGTAGCTGGAGCAGATGCACCAAATCCGTTCATAGATACGATTGTACCATCTAAACCAACATATTTCTCCCAGCCATATCCGATGAGTGCTTCAACTGCTACTCTCTTACGAACTGCACTTGGTAGAACGCTTTCTTTATACTCTTTGCTCTGCTCTTCGAAGATGTCCATACATGGCATACTAACCACACGTACATCAACGCCTTCTTTTAATAACTCAGCCTTTGCTGCAACAGCAAGTTCAACTTCAGAACCAGTTGCAATAATAATTGCATCTGGAGTTTCCTTATTAGAATCTTCTAATACATAAGCTCCCTTTAATGCATCTTTTGATGAACCCGCTAACTGTGGTAGGTTCTGTCTTGTTAATACAAGAGCTGTTGGTGTTTCCTTAGAAGTTACTGCGCTATACCAAGCAGCAGTTGTTTCCGTAGCATCTGCCGGACGGAATACATGGAAGTTTGGCATTGCACGATACATTGCAAGCTGTTCGATTGGCTCATGAGTTGGGCCATCTTCACCAACACCGATACTATCATGTGTCCAAACAAAAGTTGTCGGTATTCTCATAAGTGATGATAATCTTGCCATTGGTTTCATATAGTCACTAAATACAAAGAAGGTAGATACATAAGCGCGTAAGCCATGTAACACCATACCATTACCGATTGCTGCCATAGCAAGCTCTCTTACACCAAAGTGGAGGTTTCTTCCTAGTCTATTGTCTTTGGAGAAATCACCTTCATCTTTTAAATAAGTCTTTGTTGAAGGAGCTAAGTCTGCTGCACCTCCAATTAAACTTGGTACATGGTTCTTTAATTTATTTAATATAACACCAGATAAGTTTCTAGTCGCTTCTGGTTTATCGTCAAATGACCAGAATTCCTCATTATCTAGTAATTCTTTTGCAACATCAAGGTCGAATTGTTTCTCCCATGCTTCCTTCATTTCTGGATAAGCAGCAATGTATTCTGCAAACATCTTATTCCATGCAGCCTCATCTTCTGCCTTCTTCGATGCGATTTCGTTGTAGTGAGCATACACTTCTTCTGGAACAAAGAAAGGTTCTGTGGATGTCCATCCAATATTTTCTTTTAATGCTACTACATTATCATCTCCAAGAGGTTCTCCATGTGCACTTGCTTTACCCTGTTTTGCAGGACAACCAAAACCAATCTGAGTTTTACATAAAATTAAACTTGGTCTAGTTGTATCAGCCTTAGCAGCTTTAACCGCATTTGAGATTTCTTCTATGTTATTACCATCTTCCACAACAATCGTTTGGAAGTGGAATGCTTCAAAACGTTTTAAAACATCTTCGGTAAATGCTATATCCGTATCACCTTCGATGGAAATCTTATTCGAATCATAGAAAACAATTAACTTGGAAAGTCCTAAAGTACCAGCTAAAGAAAATGCTTCATAAGAGATACCTTCCATCATACAACCGTCTCCACCGAGTACATAAGTATAATGGTCCATTACTGGATAATTCTCTTTATTAAATTTTGCAGCTAAATGTTCCTCAGCCATAGCCATACCAACAGCCATTGCCATACCTGCACCAAGTGGTCCTGTTGTAGCTTCAACACCCTTTGTATGACGATACTCTGGATGTCCAGGTGTAAGGGAATCTAACTGACGAAATTGCATCATATCTTCTTTGGTTAAACCATATCCAAATAAATGTAACAAGGAATACAATAACGTAGATCCATGTCCACCAGATAATATGAAACGATCTCGATTCGCCCAATCAGGGTTTGCTGGATTATGCTTCATTTCATTTGCCCAAATATCATAAGCAATTGCTGCACATCCAAGTGGTAATCCCGGATGACCTGATTTTGCTTTCTGTACGGCATCCGCAGCTAATACACGGATCGCATTAATGGACATTGTGTCAATGTTATTCATGTGATATCCTCC
Source organism: Lachnoclostridium phytofermentans (assembly GCA_003526525.1). Classification (GTDB taxonomy): domain Bacteria; phylum Bacillota; class Clostridia; order Lachnospirales; family Lachnospiraceae; genus Lachnoclostridium. Next base: position 2,307 of record DPVV01000291.1, read on the forward strand.
TAAATACATTCCTATTAATATATCTTATCGGAAGGCTGACTTAACCACCGATAAAGGGTGTCCTTTTGCTCCTTCATTAAATACAAGAACATGATTCTCATTCCGTATCTTGCATGGGCGTTTCGCCTTGATAATACTATGCTTTGTTCATTTTATTATTATTCGCCAAATACAGCTTTATAGTCTGCTTTAAACTTCTCAATACCAGCATCCGTTAATGGATGTTTAGTACATTGAACAATAACGCTATATGGAACAGTAGCAATGTGCGCACCCGCCAATGCACAATCTGTAATATGAACTGGATTTCTTACACTTGCAGCAATAATCTCAGTTGGTAAATTATATATCTCGAAAATTTCTGAGATTGTACGAATTAAATCAATTCCTGGAGTTGAAATATCATCGAGTCTTCCTAAGAAAGGAGAAACATATGTTGCTCCTGCTCTAGAAGCTAATAATGCCTGATTTGCAGAAAATACTAAAGTAACATTTGTTTTAATTCCTTCTGAGGATAATACTTTTGTTGCCTTTAACCCTTCAACTGTCATAGGAATTTTAACTACCATATTAGGATGAATTTTAGCAATCTCGCGTCCTTCTTTAATCATGGATTCCGCATCCTCAGTAGTAGCTTTTACTTCACCACTAATAGGACCATACACAATATTAGTAATCTCAGTAATTACTTCCTTAAAATCTCTACCTTCTTTTGCAATTAATGATGGATTTGTTGTAACACCACAAATAACACCCATGTCATTTGCCTTTTTGATTTCTTCAACATTCGCTGTGTCTATAAAAAATTTCATTTTTTATACCTCCTGAATTATAAATCATTATTCAACTTACAACACTATGTTATTCCTAATTATTCCTTACTCATATTATCATGTAATAGAAAATATCTCAATGACAAATCTGCTTAATTTCTATGAAATTTAAGGATTTATTAATAACAAATAGCAAAATCTTTAAGTAGTGGAGTTCTTTCTACTTAAAATTGCATTACTTATTATCTATGTTACCAAAAACACGATATCATAAATGAATAGTTTATCCACTCAGATTTATATATTTTGAATAACAGAATCTAAAACCTCACCAATAGAATCATGAATCACTAAGGATGCTATTGTATCATAAGTTGTATTACTTTTATTAATTAGAACTAGATTTTTTCCATGAAAATACTCTATTAAACTCGCAGCTGGCCATACAACAAGAGAGGTACCGCCAACTATCATGGTATCCGCCTTCAAAATCGCATCGATTGTTTTTTGTATTATAGCCTGGTTTAATTCCTCTTCATATAAAACAACATCAGGTTTTATAACACCACCGCAATCCGTGCAAATTGGAACAGTATCCATATTCATTATTTGATCAAGACTATAACTTTTTCTACATTTCATACAATAGTTTCTATTAGAAGAACCATGGAGCTCATACACCATTTGACTACCTGCCATCTGATGTAAACTATCTATGTTTTGTGTAATAACTGCCGATAGCTTACCTAGTTCCTCTAGCTTAGCTAATGCAAAATGTGCAGGATTGGGTTTTGCTTCCTTATAAATCATATGGCTTTTATAATACGAAAAAAATTGATGCGTATGCCTCATAAAAAAACTATGGGATAATAATTGTTCTGGGGAATATTTTTTACCTTGCCCTGTCGTATATAAGCCATTTTCTGAACGAAAATCTGGTATTCCTGATTCTGTTGATACACCTGCTCCACCAAAAAATACAATATTGTTACTTTCCTTCACAATCTTTACAAGTTGTTCTGTTTCTTTTGTCATAAAATCATCTCCAATACTTTCATAGCTTTATTATAGCACATATAATGTGTATTTAGATGAATTCTATAACTTTGCCACTCTAAAGATTGTTTTTCTTTGTGAGAAAGAGTTAATATAATGTCTACTACTTAGTATGTATTATTCTTCTATTTTTAATTTATAAAATGTTATATTTAATCAAACAGTTGTACTTTTTCCGAAGAGATGTCTCAATACCTCCTTAATACCTCCTTTCTTCCACTAATAACGGATACCGACTTTTCTCTTATTCTACTGTTTCATATCAGTGAATTCTACTCATATTTAAACTTGTTCTACTCAAATATGAATAAACTGTAAGTTATTTGGTAAAGAAAAAATTTAAAAAACAAAAAAAGCTGCAAAATAATGGATTGTCCAATTATTTTACAGCTTTCTCATATTACTGAGACATCCGGGATTCGAACCCGGGACACCTTGATTAAAAGTCAAGTGCTCTACCGACTGAGCTAATATCCCATAGTTTTATACATTTGACATTATGTTCCAATAAAGCATAAAACAAGTGCCCAGAACCGGAATCGAACCAGTGACACGAGGATTTTCAGTCCTCTGCTCTACCAACTGAGCTATCTGGGCATTGAAATGATACCTATTTAATTTCAATCCTTTTGGATTGGAGTTGCGGGGATAGGATTTGAACCTATGACCTTCGGGTTATGAGCCCG
>DPVV01000116.1 GCA_003526525.1 Lachnoclostridium phytofermentans
AAAAATGAAATAAAAATTTGAGTAGATGATTTTTACAAAAAAATAAGTATCAGAGAAATTAATGTTAAAGTAAAGACAGAGATGATTAATGTAAATAGTAATGCAGAGATGAATTAAGTTGGAAAATAAATGAGTGATAAATTAATTATGCTATTTAGGGGTTAGCATAGCTTAGGTTAAATATGGTCAATAGAGGAGTGAATAAACGTGGGGAAAGAGGATATCCGTTCAGAATGGAAACGGGATTTGTATCATAACTATTTGATTTTTAATGGAAGAGAAGAAGGGAGAGCGTCTTTTCAGGAGAAGATGCTGGAACATAATAAAATTGAAGGAATACTACCTTTTCAGATACATTCCATTGATAATCATAAACAATTTCATTATGAAGTTACAGGATACCAAGTGATTTCTAGTATATCTGAAAAGGTTCCTCTAAGGCTAAGTCAGGTAACAATGCTTCTTAAATCTCTGTTAGCAGTTTTAAAGGAAGCAAAATCGTATCTTTTAGATACCGGGGATTTTGTGCTGTTACCAGAATATACGTTTATCCATTTGCCAGATTATAAATTAGGATTATGTTATTATCCGGGGTATGAAGTTCCGCTTAAGGAACAGCTGGTTACTTTTTTAGAATTTTTAATGGGATGTGTAGATTATCAGGATAAAGAAGCAGTCCTTTTTGTTTATTCACTTTATATGAAGAGCAAAGAAGATAACATTACGATACAAGAACTTAAGTCTTTTCTGGAGGATCAGGAAGAAAAGGATAGGTTAAATATTCAATTAGGGGAAAACGGGTTAGAATTTCAAGGTGAACTGGACAAAGTGAAAGAACCACAAAGGTATAGAGAGTCTTATCAGGATAAAGATTCCATAAAGCAGCCTCCTAATTTTAATAAATATAATGAGGAAAAGAAGAATCAGAAGTTTAAGGAGTCTTTAGAGAATTCATCGCAAAGAAATTCGTTACAGTATAAAGTGACTACTTTACTAACAGATGCAAAAGAAAGAATACTTGGAAAAGAAAGTGATACAGGAACAAGAAAGAAAAATGATAATCCAAAGAAAGAAATGCAAAATAACAGTAGAGGGAAAGAAACTCAGAATGGCAATAGAAAAAAGGAACATCCATATCCCTTTGTAAAAGAGAAACTGGAGCAAGAAGAGGAAATCCTATACTATCCTATCCTTTGCTATGTTTTGTTTGCAGTATTACTCGTTATATGCATCGGAATCTTCCTATACACCTATCAAAAGGGATTTTTATTTCAATCATTAAACAAAAAGATAGATGGGTTAAAATTAATCTCTTTACTTGGCGTTATGGGAATAGTATTGGGGTATGGATATCTAAAAATATTTTCGAAAGAAAGAAAACAAAGTCGCATTGTAACAAGAGCTACCTATCAAGTGCCAGATAAGGAGGATCTATTTCCGAACTCCGTATTCTCAGAAAGTAATAGCTTAATAGAAAATAGTTGTAGATTACCTAAGCAAGAGAATAATCTGAATTTCGATATTCCTACTTATCTTACATGGCAAAGCAATGAACCTCCTATGAATCATAGAGAGGATTTCCCTTCTAGTTTCGATTCGGGGGAATCTTACGATGAGGAGGAGTGTACAGTACTACTTACTCGCCCTGATAAAGAATACGATTCTCTTATTCCACTAGAGTCAACGAAATTTGATACGATAGAAATTAAGGATTATCCGTTTTTTTTAGGGACTGCAAAAAATAACCTAGGTTATAGTTTAATTAACACCGCAGTTAGTAGATATCATGCAAAACTTGAAAAGGATGAGAGTAGATTCATATTAACAGATCTTGATTCCACGAACGGGACTTTTGTAAATGGAAGAAAATTAATGCCAAACGAGAATTTAGAAATAAAGCAAGGAGATACGGTTTCCTTTGCAAACATAGGTTATATCTTTCATTGTTTAAACCAGTAAAATGAGTAAAATGCCAAGGTTAACCTATATATTATGTATAAGTTTACTTGCCCAAATAAATCAATTGTTATATAATGTTGATAATTAGGTAATTACTTATAGAGACAAGGAGGTGTTGTAGCGGTCCTTTGAAAGAGGAATCAAAAGGCCGTACAACACCCTTTTGGATTTTTGAGAGATGAATTACCAGACAACAGGTAACGGTTAAAGAAAACAAATTTTTTAATTGGGCAATGCATAAGGATTATGCAGATACAATCTGTCCAAGCACATAGCATGTGCAAGAATGGAGGTATTTATGGAAAAGTACATTATGGCACTTGATCAGGGGACAACAAGTTCGAGATGTATTCTTTTTAACCAACGAGGGGAAGTCTGTAGTGTAGCGCAGAAGGAGTTCACACAAGTGTACCCAAGAACAGGCTGGGTGGAACATAAACCTATGGATATTTGGTCTTCTCAGATAAGTGTGGCAGCAGAAGCGATGGCAGCAATTGGTGTGAAAGCAGAAAATATCGATTCGATTGGAATTACAAACCAAAGAGAGACTACTATTGTATGGGATAAGAATACGGGAGAACCTGTATATAATGCTATTGTGTGGCAATGCCATCGTACTGCAGATATGATTGAGCAATTAAAAAAAGATGGGTTTGATTCCGTAATAAGAAAAAAAACAGGACTTATTCCGGATGCCTATTTTTCTGCAACTAAGATAAAATGGATTCTCGATCATGTAGATGGTGTGAGGGAAAGAGCAGAAGCAGGAGACCTTCTTTTTGGAACAGTTGATACCTGGATTATATGGAACTTGACAAAGGGTAGAGTACACGTAACCGATTATACCAATGCTTCACGTACGATGCTTTTTGATATTCATAACCTTTGCTGGGATGAAGAAATCTTAACTTATTTTAAAATACCAAAGAGTATGCTTCCTAAGGTACAGGCATCTAGTAGTGTCTTTGGGCATACGGAAGAAGGTCTTCTTGGCGGTGAAATTCTTATTTCCGGTGCTGCTGGTGATCAACAAGCGGCATTATTCGGTCAGTGCTGTTTTGAACCAGGTGAAGTTAAGAATACGTATGGTACCGGATGTTTTCTTTTGATGAATACTGGAGATACTGCAATTGAATCACAAAATGGGCTACTGACAACAATAGCTGCAGGAGATGAGGGGCATATCGAGTATGCATTAGAAGGAAGCGTTTTTGTTGCTGGTGCAGCCATTCAATGGTTAAGAGATGAGCAGAGAATGATTAAGAAGGCTAGCCAGTCTGAAGAGTATGCAAAAGAAGTAGAGGATACCAATGGTGTTTATGTAGTACCAGCATTTACAGGTCTTGGAGCCCCTTACTGGAATCCATATGCCAGAGGGACAATCGTTGGTATTACCAGAGGATTTAGTAAGGAGCATATGATTCGAGCAACCTTAGAGTCACTTGCATATCAAACGGTGGATGTTCTCCATGCAATGGAACAGGACTCTAATATTTCCTTAAAGAGTCTTAAGGTAGATGGCGGCGCTAGTGCAAATAACTTCTTAATGCAGTTTCAAGCAGACATCTTAAAAACATTAGTATATCGTCCACAATGTATTGAGACAACTGCGCTAGGCGCTGCTTATCTTGCAGGACTTGCAACTGGGTATTTTAAAGACCGAAATGAAATTAAAGACAACTGGACACTTGGAGGTACTTTCTCCCCGCAGATGAATGAACAAAAACGAAAGGAACTTTTAAAGGGCTGGAAACGTGCTGTTCGATGTGCGCTTGCATGGGCGGAGGATATCGAGTAAAGGAGTTAAAGCTTGGAATTATACAATAAAATATTAGAATATTTTTTATCCAATGGATGTCAGCGTTTGCAGGTAAATGCATCTGGTATGGATGTATTGTATCAAACAAAGCTAGAACAATGTACCGTATATTGGTTGATTGAAATTTATAATGGAACAGAAATCTTAAACGACCAATATCAAAATATTAAACGCCAAATCGAAACTGCTTTTTTAAGCAGAGGTTATCAAAAGGTTTTGGTGCACGCAATTCTTTGTACAAAGAATACAGATGCAGTGATGAAGATTTGTAGGATGAGTGAAAGTGCTTGTATTGTTGATATGCTTCAGTTTCGTCTGATGCTTTTTGAGGGTCAGGCTAGGGATGAGAATGGAATTTTTCGTGGGTTAGAACAACTAATCTCAGAATATGGGAGATCTTATTTTACTTCCCATGGAAAGCAGAATTCTACGTATCGCAATGGAAATTATCAAGATGGGTTCGGAACTGATTACCAACATCATCAAGGAAGTCAAGGAGCATATCAGCAAGGAAATAGTAACTATCAAACAGATACATCATATCGAGGAAATAACGGTAATTTTCAATCAGGTACATCATATCAAAGAAATAACGGAATCTTCTCTAGAATTGGTATTGCTACAATAATTATAATTGCAATTAATGCAGCGGTATTTTTCTATACAGACCTGTCCGGTAATTATGATAAGATTGTTTCAAAAGGTTGTATCTTCTGGCCACTTATAAAATACCATAACGAATACTATCGGCTATTCACCTATCAATTTTTACATGCGAATATAAGTCATCTGGCAAATAACATGCTTATATTGGCAATTATGGGCTCCACTTTGGAGCGACATGTCGGTAAATTTAAGTATTTACTGATTTACTTTCTGTCTGGAATTGTTGCAGGGATTGCCTCTATGAGTTATAATATGCAGAAAGGCTTACTTAGCAATAGTATTGGCGCGTCAGGAGCAATATTTGGCGTTATAGGAGCAATCGCATTGATTGTAGTAGTAAACAAAGGAAGACTAGAGACGATTGGTACTAGGCAGATTATCATATTTATAGCACTTAGTTTGTATGGAGGATTTACAAGTCAGGGTGTTGATAATGCTGCTCATGTGGGAGGTTTGCTTGCGGGCTTCTTTATTGCTATGCTTGTGTACCGAAAGAAGAGGGGGCGCATACGTGAAGATTAATATCTATTATGGAGGAAGAGGCTTAATCGAAGATCCAACCATCTGCGTGATGAATAAGATGACAGAGGTTTTAGAGGAACTTCGTGTAGAAGTTACAAGATATAATCTATATGAACAAAAAAATAGTATCAGCATGCTTCCGGGTACATTAAAAGAGGCAGATGGTATTTTACTTGCAGTAAATGTTGAGTGGATGGGTATTGGTGGGTTTATGCAGCAGTTTTTAGATGCGTGCTGGCTATACGGTGATAAGCAGAAGATGCAAAAGCTTAGCATGTTCCCAATTGTTACTGCAAATACTTACGGAGAACGAGAGGCTGAACTTCATTTAAAGAGATCTTGGGAGGTTCTAGGAGGGACATCACTCGATGGTATTATAGCTTACGTAGAGAATCCAATCGATTTTGAAGTAAATTCTTCCTATGCAGGTATCTTCGAACGAAAAGCGGAGTCATTGTACCGTTTTATTAATCAAAAATTAGGTACATTTCCAAGTAGTAGCCATGCAGTTATGAAAAATACGTTGACAACAACCCCAATTGAATTAACGCCTCAAGAGAGTGAACAGTTATCAATGTATGTTTCGGATGATACTTATGTTAAGAAACAAAAAGAGGATATCGAAGAGTTGGCACAGATGTTTCGTGGCATGCTAGAAAACAGTGGTTCAGATAAGAATCAAGAGTTTGTTAAAAATTTTAAAGATAATTTTAAACCACAGGAAGATAATTTCCAAGCTACGTTTTCCATTACAATGACAGATGCCGATAAGACACTGTTACTTGAAGTAGCGGGAAAACAATTAAAATGTAGCTATGAAAACAATATAGAGGCAGATGTTGCAGCTAAGACAACGAAAGAAATGGTGAATCGACTGGTGAATGGAAGAACAACCTTCCAAGGAGCATTTATGTCAGGTGAATTAACTGCCAAGGGAGATTTTAAGATTCTAAGAAGATTTGATCAGATATTTAACTTTTCGGTGTTATCGTAAATAACAAACTAGAAAGACAAAAGCCAGCGCAGAAATGAGGTAAATTATGTTTCGTTTATGGGCTAAGATGATAAAAGACAATCATTTACTTCGGGATATGGTGGTGGAAGACGATTCTACGAATCGTAGTAGAACAAAAAAGATTTTCCATGCTCTGGATGAAGTTTGTCATGAATTTGATTTATCAAAGCCAATGTGGCTTGAAGTCACGATTAAGGACTTTAAAAAGCATGATAAAACTAGGTTTTATCAAGATAATTTCATTGAGCAGATCGATTTTGATTACTTAGAAATTCATGTAATTGAAGAAGATTAGCGTATGAGCAAATAGCGTAAGCGGATTGCGAATGTCCGCTTGTCGAAAGGAATTGCATTAAGATACTTTGCGGGGAGTGTTCTTAGGCAAGACAGACAAGGGAGAAGTATTTTAGGGTAACAATGTAATATATGGGAAAGGAAATGTAGATGATTAAAATTTATCAAAAACCTTTTAAGATGTTCGTTGTGGGGACCATGATACTTTCTTTGACTGCATGTAATGAGACGCAGGATGGTACGAAAGTAGAAGTGAAATCGAACTATGTAGTAAAAGAGGTTCTTACGTCTGGAAAGACGAAAGAGGATGAGAGTTTACAAGAGAGTAATCTAACAGGGAATGATGAAACAAAGAGTACAGACAATTCTTTGAATGAATCCGAGATGGATATTGAATTGTTCGAAAGTTCGTTAGATGATTTAGGCAGTGTATTAAAACCAGACAGCAGTGAGGTAGTCGATATGGATACCGCGAAAGCGATTAACAGTATGCCGGCGAAATCAATCGTTAAGGTATACACAGCAAATGCTGCTACATTAGCAGAATGCTTCTATGCCGAGGATATCAGTCCATCATTGTTTGAACGCATGGAGAATAAGTCCTTTAGTGAAGGATGTACAATTTCGATAGACACCCTAAGCTATGTAAGGGTACTGCACTTTGGATTTGATGGTGAAATACACATTGGGGAATTAGTAGTAAATAAGTTAATAAAAGATGATGTTATAGAGATATTTAAAGAACTATTTGATGCAAGATATCCGATTGAGCAAATGGTTTTAATTGATGAGTTTGATGCAGATGATAATAAAAGTATGGCTGCAAATAATACTTCTAGCTTTAATTATCGTATGGTGGAAGGAACAACAAATCTTTCTAAGCATTCCTATGGTTTAGCCATCGATATTAATCCAAAATACAATCCCTATGTTCGTACGATTAATGGGGAAACCGTAATAGTACCTGACAATGGAGTGGATTATGCGGATAGAACATTAGAGAACGAATATTATATAATGAAAGATGACGTTTGCCAGAAGGCATTTGCAAAAAGAGGGTTTACTTGGGGTGGGGATTGGCAGACCTCTAAGGATTATCAGCATTTTCAGAAGGTATTTCAATAGCAGTACGCAAGCAATGATCCGTTGCGCAAGTAATGATACATTGTGTAAGCAACGATCCATTGCTAAGATACTTTCTCTCATGTTATAATGAGCATTACGTATGTAATGTACATTACGTATGTGATGTACATTGTGAATGCGATGTAAAGTGCGGACGCAATGAAACAGTACGTATGCAATGTACAGTGCGGATAATGGAGCAATAGGAAGGATACGGTGTCGCTATGTCCTACATGGCATTATATAGAAAGTTTCGCCCGGATACATTCGAGGATGTTAAGGGGCAAGATCATATTGTTACAACACTGAAAAACCAAATCAAGGCGAAGCGTATCGGGCATGCATACCTATTTTGCGGTACTCGTGGTACTGGTAAGACAACTGTAGCGAAAATACTTGCGAAAACAGTGAACTGTGAGCATCCGGTAGATGGTAGTCCATGCAATGAATGTGCAATGTGCAAAGCGATACAATCGCAAAGCTCGATGAATGTTATAGAAATTGATGCTGCATCCAATAACGGTGTGGATAATATCAGGGAGATTGTTGAGGAAGTAAAGTATTCTCCGACGGAAGGAAATTATAAGGTATATATTATTGATGAGGTTCATATGCTTTCTGCGGGAGCATTTAATGCATTGTTAAAAACCTTAGAAGAACCGCCGTCCTATGTAATATTTATACTAGCAACTACGGAAGTACACAAGATACCGATTACCATATTATCACGTTGTCAACGCTATGATTTTCGTAGAGTTACCATTGATGAAATAGCAAAACGATTGCGCGAGATTACTGATAAAGAAGGCATTGAAGCAGAGGAAAAGGCTTTAAGATATGTTGCTAGAGCAGCAGATGGTTCTTTTCGAGATGCTCTTAGTCTTTTAGATCAATGTATTGCCTTTTACCTTGGACAGTCTTTAACTTATGATAAGGTGTTAGATGCATTGGGGACCGTAGATATTGAGGTTTTTGCAAGGCTCTTACGTTTTATACGAAAAGGAAGTGTAACTGATTGTGTAGCAATTTTAGAAGAGCTGATCGTTCAAGGAAGAGAGCTTACACAATTTACGATAGAATTTACCTGGTATTTAAGAAATTTACTTTTGGCAAAGACTTCAGAAGATATGGAAGAAATTCTTGAGATGTCAAGTGACCAATTGCAGTTATTAAAACAGGAAGCACAAAGTTGTGATACGGAACTTTTGATACGTTTTATCCGTATTTTTTCAGAGTTATCAAATCAAGTGAAGTATGCAACACAAAAGAGAGTTATGATTGAGGTTGCATTAGTAAAGTTATGTAAACCAGCAATGGAAACAGATTATGACTCATTAATCCATCGGATACAGGTACTAGAAAACCGTTTGGAGCAAGGTGTTTTTGTAACATCTAAGGAAGTAGCAGGTACGACACCTTTACCAGAAACGGTTAAAAGAGATGAGGTACCGGCCCAGTTACCTAAAGCTGTGAGTGCTGATTTGCAAGAAGTTGCACGGAATTGGAATTCAATTCTAAGAAGTTTGCCTCCATTGGTACGAACTGTACTGATTAGTGCGCGTGTTGTACCTGGAGAAGGAAATACGATAATCCTGGTATTTGAAAAAGAAGTAGATGAGGGTGTGATTAATCAAGAGTCTCATCTTGAAGAAATTAAAATTGCAATCGCAGATACCATTGGAAAAGAAGTCTTAGTTCAAACTAAGGTGATAAAGGACGGAGAAGCTTTAGATGCTTATCCTGATTTAACAAAAATAATAAAAAAGGTTCCGATTGAATATGTCGATTAACCCAAATGTTGGAAGGAGAAATGAATATGGCAAAGCGTGGAGGATTTCCAGGTGGTAATATGCCTGGTAACATGAATAATCTGATGAAGCAGGCACAGAAGATGCAAAAGCAGATGGAAGAAAAGACAAAAGAGATGGAAGAAAAAAAGTGGGAGGCTACTGCTGGTGGCGGCGCTGTTACTGTAACTGTTTCTGGTAAGAAAGAAATTTTATCCGTTAAGCTATCGAAAGAAGTAGTTGATCCAGATGACATTGAGATGTTAGAGGATTTAATTGTTGCTGCGACAAATGAAGCTCTTCGTAAGATGGAAGAAGAGTCAGCAAATGCTATGAATTCTATCGCTGGTGGATTAGGCAACTTTGGAGGATTAGGCGGCTTATTCTAATCACTAAGAATAAATTCGTCACTTTATTATAAGACAAAAAGATATCTTTTATCAGTATGAGTTTTTCATGAATGAGAATACTGTTGAAAGATATCTTTTTGTTTTGGTACTTGTAGTATGAACAGAAATAATGGTATGATAAGGTAGAGAAAAGATTAAATAAAAGATTAAATAAGAGATTAATTAAAGATTAAATAAGAGATTAGAAGAGAGATTAGATTCTGTAGGCTAATATCATTTTTGAATAAGTTCTTATCATAAACGTTATGAAATACTTCTTATCATAAAGCGTTATGAATGACTTCTCACTTCTAAACTTATTATATGCATTATATGGGTTAAAAGTCAATTTATATAGTTTATGATATTATTATTAAATATTAGTAGGATTTAAGATTGAGAAAATATGTTTTAGAAGATAGGTGGAACCGTGAATTATTATAGTACACAGATTAGTAAGTTGATTGAAGAGCTAGGTAGGTTACCTGGCATTGGTGCAAAATCGGCACAAAGACTTGCGTTTCATATTATAAATATGCCAAAGGAGCAGGTAGAGCACCTTGCAAGTACGATGCTTGATGCAAGAAGCAATGTTAGATATTGCAAAGTATGTCAGACATTAACAGACAAAGAGATTTGTCCGATATGCTCTAGTGATAAGCGAAATCAAAAGGTCATTATGGTGGTGGAAAATGCGAGAGACTTAGCAGCTTATGAAAAGATCGGTAAATTTGACGGGGTCTATCATGTATTACATGGTGCTATTTCTCCCATGTTAGGAATCGGACCACAGGATATTAAACTAAAGGAATTAATGTTACGTCTTCAGGGGGATGTAGATGAAGTAATAATAGCAACGAACTCGAGTCTTGAAGGTGAGGCTACAGCGATGTATATCAGTAAATTAATTAAGCCTGCAGGTATTAAAGTGAGTCGTATCGCAAGCGGTGTACCAGTAGGTGGTGACCTTGAATACATTGATGAAGTAACATTACTTCGTGCGCTTGACGGAAGAATTCAGTTATAGGCTGAAATCTTTTGTCATGACAAGGAAAAGTTCGCAAAGCTACTTTTTCTTATTTACTAAAAAGATAAAGGGGTATACGCCTTAACACAAAAAGAATAAACAATAGGAGGTTTCCTATGGAACATGAAAACGTATTATCGGGTGGTATTGAAGCTCTATATGCAATGAAAGAAAGCATACTTGAATTAGAGGGCTACAAAGAAAGTAGTAAAGAATGGTCATTTAAAGAAGAACAAGCGGAAGAACAGTTAGAGGAGCGCCAGAAGGCTATTACAGATGAAGTTGGGGCTGTTTTAAAAAAGAGACGTCAGGAAATAGAGACTTCTTTTGAGGAGCAAATGAATGAGACCAAAACACGCCTTAAGAAAGTGAAATCCAAAAAAGAAAAACAGTTAGGTAAAAAAGTATCCGAAAGAATTGAAGAGGAAACTGCTGACTTAACAAAGGAAGGTATTCGTCTAAAGCAGGAATTAAAGGCGGTATTTCAGAAAAATCATATTTCCAGAGTATTTAACCATAAATGGTTTCATGCGGTGTTTATGCCTTGTTCCGTTAAAGATTTTGGTATTCTATTAATTACTGTACTTATTTTATTTTTAGCAATTCCAGTAGGTATATATAAGTTTCTGTTACCAGCCCAAACGTTATATCTGGTTCTTGATTACTTCGTAACGATTCTTGTTTTTGGTGGTCTTTATATTCTGATCAACAAAAAAATCAAAGAAAATCATACGGAAGCAATTATTGATATGAAAGCCATTCGTCAAAAGATGGACAAGAATCATAAAAAGATTAGAGCTATGGCAAAGGGAATCATAAAAGATAAAGATGAAAGTATCTATGGTTTGGATGAAATAACAGGTGAAATTCATCAATTAGAAGATGAATTGAATCATTTAATGGAAGAGAAGAAGAATGCCTTAGTGGAGTTTGAGTCAACTACCAAAGCTCCAGTTTCAGAGGAAGTCAAATCTCGTTATGAGGATGAGATGAAAGGTCTTCAAAGCAAGGTAAAAGAAGCACACGAGGAACAAAGAAAAGCTGCAGAGAAGGTAAAAGAGTTTTCCTTAGAAATTA
>DPVV01000481.1:0-6251 GCA_003526525.1 Lachnoclostridium phytofermentans
ACATTTTCAGCAATATGGGTAACCGCTTATAACCTATAGTAAACTTATAATTTACGAAAATAACTCGCATCCTTACCACACACCGGACAAATAAAATCGTCTGGCAATTCATCCGTTTCTTCGATATATCCGCATACCGTACATTGATATCCTGTTCTACCCTCTTGATAAGAAGGAGCATTCTTCGGTGTTGTACCACCCTTTTTTAAATGATAATCTGCATAGGTAAGAGGAGGCTCTTCTGAAATTAAGTTAGCATCTGTTACTTCTCCTATACAGATGACATGACTTCCAACATCCAAAGAGTCACATAATCTGCAGGTAAACTGTGCTACAATACCCCCAGCCGGATAAGGATTATTATTATCGTCAAATTTATAAGAAATCGAGTCAAACTTATTCTTATCCCTGCTACTAAAAAAACCAAAGATTTTGATTAACTCAAGGTCTACATCCTCTTTTAGTACAACTGCGCTAAAAGTTCCTGCCTCTTTTATCACCGCTAGTGTATCATTGTTTTTATTAAGAGCAATGGAAAGTTTCATTGGCGAGGAAGTGACCTGTGTAAGAGTATTAATTACACAACCTGCTTTATGATCGCTTCCCTGCGCCGAAACTATATAAACACCATAACTTATTTTATATAATGCTTTGGGATCCATAAATTAACTCCTAAGAGAGTTTTTCAAAGCTTAAGCAATCCGTTTCGGTATAGAAACTTGTTCCACTGCTACCGCCAACTTCAATCTCATCAAGGCTACAGTGGTCATCACTATTATAATTACAAGTTGCCACATTACAAAGGATCTCCTTTGAAGTACCTCTCATTGATGTATACTCAGCTAAATTACTATAAACTGATCTATTTAAAAAGCTTGCACAGCAGGTAGATGCCTCATTTGTTGCAGCTTTTCCACCCACTTTAATGGTATTTGCACAACAAACGTGTTCTTGGTTATAGGAACAGTTGGTTGCACCACACATAACGTTAGACATAATATCCTCCATTCTGGCGCTTTAGCGCCTTTTCGTCATAATAAAAACTGTGTGCTTCTGCACAAATAGTTGTGTGAAATTTTTTATCTTTCACACGTTTTCTTTTACTTTCCAAAATAGCGGTCTAACAACCCTTTAAATGCACATCCATGACGTGCCTCATCCTTTGCCATCTCATGAACAGAGTCATGTATCGCATCAAGATTCTTGCTCTTAGCAAGAGTCGCAAGTTTTTTCTTTCCTTCACAGGCACCGTATTCTGCATCAACTCTTGCTGCTAGATTGTCTCTTGTACTTGCTTTTACGACTTCACCCAACATTTCAGCAAAACGCGATGCATGGTCTGCTTCCTCATATGCTATTCTCTTATAGGCTTCTGCAACCTCCGGATAACCTTCACGGTCTGCCTGTCTACTCATAGCGATATACATACCAACTTCAGTACACTCTCCCATAAAATTAGCTCTTAAATCTTCTAAGATAATATCATCAGCACCGGATGAAACTCCGATCATATGCTCATCAGCCCATTGAAGTTCACTGCTTTTTTCAATAAATTTGCTACTATCTGCATTACAAATTGGACACTTATCTGGTGCAGAATCACCCTCATGAACATAGCCGCAAACACTACATACAAACTTTTTCACTTCATATATCTCCTTTTCACATAATTTCCAATAGTATTTGCTCAATACATGGATTTTATTAGTAAAGGTTGAAAGAAATTCTTTAACCTATGTGTTACATTATGAGTTAGGAAGGAAGATAAGAAAAAGCGCGGCTCGTAAACTTTTCTGGAACATAATAAAAGGTGCTACAAACTATCTACCGAAGGCAGACTTTTGTAACACCCTACTTATATAAATCCCAACAATTACACATATCAACAGTTTTATTTTTTCCCAGTTAAATAATAAACAGCAAGCTGAGTTCGATGAGAGAAGCCTCCTTTTTCTAAAATAGTACTAATATGGTTTTTTACCGTTCCCTCGCTGATAAATAGCTTCTTAGCAATTTCTTTGTTTGATAGCCCTTCTGCTACCGAAGCAATAATATCAATTTCTCTTCCAGTATACCCATTTGCATCAAAACCGGTTTTAGAATTAAGGCTACGAGAAGTAAACTTCTCAAACACTTTCTCATCCAGAACATTAACACCATTGTAGATAGATTTAATCATTTGCTTTAATTTTTCCGGAGTGTGATTCTTGATTAAGTAACCCTTTGCTCCATTTTTTATAGACTGCTCCACTAACTCATCATCATCAAACGTAGTCAGTATGAGTACCTTCCCAAGATTACGAAGTACGATTTCTTTTGTTGCTTCAATCCCATCCATCACCGGCATCTCGATATCCATTAAGATAACATCCACTGAATTTTCGGAAGCTAGTTCTACTGCTTCCTTCCCATTACTTGCACATCCGACTACCTCAAAGTCAGGATCAACACTTAATATAATTCGCATACCGTCTCTTACAAAATCACTGTCATCCGCAATAATTACCTTGATAGGTTCCATATTAACCTCAATTCCCGCATTCTTGCGTTCTAATTTTCACAAGCTCTTTTTATTTTTATTTTACTACTACACTTCATATCCATTATAGCAAAACGCCGGGTCTTAATTTTGTGAGAATGGTAATATCATATTAATGCAGAATCCGATTTGTGAGGTGACATCAAGAACGCCATTAATCGCTCTGACCCGTTTCCTCATACCTGAGATTCCCATACCCTCATTAATCTGCATACAACCCACTCCGTCATCTTCTATAGTACATCGAACTAATTTATTTAAAATTACGATTTGAATTGTGATATGCTTACACTTTGAATATTTCAAGGCATTGGATACTGCCTCGAAGGAATTATCTAAGATAATTTCCCATATGTACTCTGGCACTGACTTATTGTCTCCGCTCACAATAACTTCAGCATCAATATTGTATTTTTTCTTACACTCTTCACATAAGGTCATAAGCTGAAGTAATGCCAATTTCCGTTTGTCTGGTTTTTCCCTGCGAAGCAATTGCCGTATTTCATCCATGCTTATTCTTAGATTATCAATAACCGCCTGTAAAATCCCCTTCGCTTGCTCTGGCTCACTTGTTAGTAATACCTTTGTTGCCTCTAATTGATAAATTGATCCATTGATGCTATGTCCGAGCTTATCATGCATTGCCTGCGACAAGCGTCCTTTTTCTTCTAATAGCTTATTTTCAAAGTATAAGTTATTCTCTATCAGCTCTTTTTTATAGATATGATTTTGATTATCCATGGAATACTTGAGCTTTTGTTCATTTTGCTCATAGGATTGCAGTAACTTCTGATATTTATCTATAATGACATCATTTTGAATAAAAAGTAATATACAAACGGAAGTAAATAGTATATACACAGCCATATTATCGGGATATATAAATACACCTAAAAAAGCTGCCGTATAAAACGGATATTTAACCTTTCGGCTGCCTGCTACACTTAGAAATATTACCGGAAGGGTCAGGGCATATTCCCTTCCAAACCAAGATACCATAGCAATAACAAGAACAGCTTGTATCAATAGCAAAAGAGTCTTATGTCTCTTAGTAATTCCCTGAGCAATTACTGCAGAGAATAAAAGAGCGTATATCACCCAAACTCCATATTGATTCAAAAGCTTATTCTCTTGTTCCATAACATGATATAAAAATACAGCCCCTAGTAAGAGACCCTTGATTAATACAAACTGATACCGCATGATATTCTCTTTCAATCATTGCACTCCCTTTATATTCAAAAATTATGTACTCCCTACAATACTTAGCATAATGAATTATGGTAAATCTGTCAAACATGGAATCACAATAGAAGCGGGGATTGCTTGTTCTGCGTCCAAATTACTTACTATCCTAATCATAAGGAGCGAAGTATGGCACCCACCTTCGCTCCATCTTTATTTCTATAAAATTTCAAAAAAGTATTTTCTGTATTTTACCAGGCATATGACTGAAAGCTTCTAATCGTTCATTCCTTTTCTGTAATCTTTAAGCCAAGCGTACCAATGCTTAAAAATACAATACAAAATGCCAGCATAATTAAGATAAACATCGCATAAATCCCGGTATTTTCTCCCTTGATACCATCAAAAAAACGTATGCACCATGATTGCGGCATTAAATAGGATAGAGTCTTTATCATAGTCGAAGCCTTTTCCACAGGAAAGTATAGACCGGAAAGCGTACTGGTAAATACCCATACAAAGAAAGCAACGTAATTTACGGTCAGTATATTATCAAATAGGGTTCCAAGTGTGATGCTAAGTAATTGAAACGTAATTCCAATTCCGAACGCCATTAAGGCGAACTCTGAATTACTAACTCCTATCTCTGCCTTCACAAATGTATTTAGCCCAAAGAGATATATACCGGTCTGCAATATTGTAGTAGGAATTATTAAAATAATTTTTGACAGGCCATAGCCTGCTATCTTGGTTTTTGTTAAAGTAATTCTTCTAAGAACTTGATATTCCTTTTCCTTAAGGAAAATTCCCGTAATAAATACACCGATTAACAAAGAAGATAAGGACAGAAAAGATATTGTATATCCAAAGTTCTCTTTCTGATGCCGTTCCTTTGCTGTAATCACCCGACTGTTTTTTGTGGAGACTGTTTCCACTCTACTCTCAATGTTTCCATCCCTTTCCTTCAATAATTCATGATAGCTACGAATACTATCCTTATTTGCGGAAGGTTCTATATGTGAAATATCTACCATCCCACCTATCAATCGATTCAGATTTTCATACAAAAGGGGTATTCTCTCATCCTCATTGCTCTTTAAAACTAAGATAGCCTCTTTAAATTCTCCGTTTAAAATACATTCCTCAAAATCCTCGGGTAAATATAGCTGAATTCCAAGATTACTTCGATTTGCAGTCGTAATAGCTTCTTCTTTTATCTGAGTTATTGTCTTACCGGTTACCTTTTCACGATAAATGCTGTAACTGCCTGTATCTAGCAAGCCCTCTAATAAATACTGAGAGCTTTTAGAAACCGATGCATCATATACTTTTATTGAGAGCTCAAGTCCCACCATGGGAAGTAATATCCGCTCTCCTTCTTCTACTTCTATAATATTATCACCTTCAGATTCTATAGGATATTCCAATGGGATTGCTAACCATAACAGTGTCAACAGCGGAAGAAATAGAATACAGCATAAAAATCCTTTGTTTCGTAACAATAACTTAGCATTTGACTTAAACATTGTAAAAAAGCCTGTCATACCCTCTCCCCCTTACCAAATTTACAAAGTAATACCGAAATGGTGCTACCAATTACGATAAGCGCAATCAAAATTAAGACACAGGGAAGAGCATACTCACTAGATCCTTTTGTGGAATATTCAACTAAAGTACGATTCAGATAATAAATCGGTGATACTGCTGCCATCTTATCGCTAGTCGTTGTAAACATATACGTTTGGAAAGATCCTCCGAATAATCCCCAACCAAAAACAATGACAAAACACGATACGATAGCTGCTGCAGTATTCTGAAAAACATGATACAGCATAATACTAAAAGCACTGACTGCCATAGCCTGTAGAAATAGTATCCCTAAACTTAGAATTAGCTTCTCTCCCCAGTCGATTCCAAGTGAAAAGAACGAAATGATCATTGCCAAGCCCATCTGAATACAAAGTACAATAACACAGGGTATGAATTTCCCAAGATAGAGGGAAAACGCACTGGTAGGAGACATTTTCATTCGGCTGCGGATTTGCCCTTTTCGCTCACTATTAATAACTGCTGAAATGGATAAAATGCCGCACCACATAAAGTAAACGATTTCAACAATTCCATAGTAATTCTTTGACTCTGGGATTGGATTTGCTGTGATATCTTCCACATGATAAGCAGCTTCTTGTATGGAACCTCTTTGTATACAAGAAGACATGATACTCTTAAGTATCATTGTTGCTGCTTTCGTTTCTTCTGTTTGATAGATAACATATTCCCTTGTACCAAATTCAATATATAAATCTAAGGATTGATCATTTAACTTTTCTAACCCAACCTCCTTTGCATACGGAATAAGCTTAAGTTTACTCTTAGCTCCGACTGTTTTCATCGTTTCTAGCATGGGAAGAATATAGCTATCTTCTGATACTGTATATCCTACGTCATATTCTTTTAAGCTATAATTAACATTTAACATACCATCAAATGTACTGGATAATAAGGTAATTAAAAATACCGGCATAAG
>DPVV01000481.1:6344-9553 GCA_003526525.1 Lachnoclostridium phytofermentans
AAGCTTCAAATTATTTTTAATGAGATACGTAAGCATATTACATTTCTCCTTCCGCATAATCCCGAAGCTTCTTCCCCGTTAGTGTTAAGAAGATTTGCTCTAGGCTTATATCACTCCTTGGATCATCAGAAACCAGCTGGACCAACTCCTCTTTTGTCCCACAAGCAATCACTTTCCCATTATCCATAATAGCAAGCCGTGTACAAATAGCTTCAATCTCCTCCATATAATGACTTGTATAGAGCACTGTAACACCCATTTTATTGAGGTATTTTATCTTTTCCAATATAAAGTTACGAGACTGTGGATCGATTCCCACGGTTGGTTCATCTAATATGAGCAGTTCCGGATGATGCCCGAGTGCACAGGCAATGTTTAACCTTCTTTTCATACCTCCGGAAAAGTTTTTTGGAAACCCCTTTCTATGTTCTGATAAACCAACAAACTCAAGCGAATCATCCACTGCTTTTTTTAATACCTCTCCCTTTATGCCGTATAAAGAGGCAAATAATTCTACATTCTCCCAAGCCCTTAAAGCCTCGTGAATCGCCAAATCTTGCGGAACATACCCTATTCTTGATAAACTCTTCTTCTCCTCTTTTTTAATATCACTACCAAACAGCTCAATTTGCCCGGAGGTAGGTTTCACTAAAGTACAAATCATATTCATAGTGGTACTTTTCCCTGCACCATTTGGTCCCAGAAGGCCAAAGATTTCACCTTTTTTTATTTCCAAATTCACAAAATCCACAGCGACTTTTGTATCAAAACGTTTTGTCAGTCCTTCAAGCTTTACAATAATTTCATCCATTTTAACCTCATTTCTGGCGCTTTATAGCCCTTTAATAATGACGGTAATGTTGCGGGCCGTACAAACTACTGGTTGATACTTATCCATTCAACCTATTCCTTCAACTGACTCCCTCAACCGTCCCCTCAACCTACTCCTCTTTTCTTAACTCTTTAAGAGCTTTACAATATTATTGTATCATTTAGCATTTTCCTCTGATAGTGCCAAAAGAGAGAATAACAGAGGTGAAAAAAGTAATGTTTCTATAGATTAGTTTGAAACATATAAGTATTTGTCTATCGGAATACACTTTGCCTTACTGAACCCGCAAGGCAAACATATCCCTTGAAGTGTATTTTATTAATGAGAAATTGCAACGCAAATAAATAAAAAACAAACGATAGTCAATAGAAAGCTAATTGCTTCACTTTGACCATCGTTTGTCCCTTAAGATTTACTATTGCACTACTTCCTTTAATTCCTTATATACCTCTAACGTCTTCTCGGTAGTCTCATCACTAAAAATGTACGTCTCTTCTTTTGTATGAAGAACAAGAAACGCTTCTGTCTCCGGATTTAAGCAAACTTCACAGTTTCCATAACCTTTAACCGAAAAATCACCCTTATAAAGATTATCCATACCAGTACCAACTTTTTTTGAAGTCCTTGGTAAGGATGTCAGATACTCTAATTCTATAATCTCATTCAAAGGTATCTTATACTCTTCTTTTAGATGGGTTGCTATTACCTCTTGGTTTTCTACCTGTAATGATATTGGAGTAAATTCTTCGAAGAATATCCATACACAAGATAATGGAATCGATAGCAAGGCGATTAATACCAAACCTGTAATAACCTTCCCAGCTTTAGTTGCTAGATTATAAGTCGTACCAATCCCAACTCGTTTTGCTATAAGCGTATGTTTATCTCTTGGATTATAATAAAGCATACCAAAAATCCAGTTACTATCATCATCCACCACAACATCCATCGGTTGATCGATACTGAACTTTCTTTGTAACTTTCGTACCTTAAATTCACTATATATACTAATAAATACTATTACCACGGAATAAAGCATAGTAGCTAACATAAAGTTCATCGTAGATATCATTTTGTTATTTAAGTAAAAGTATGTGATAACTACATAAACAGTGTTGCATACTGCTATACTTAAAAAACAATCGTTCCACGCTTTTCGACGAATTCTCGTCATAGTCGTATTTCGTAAACTATCTTCACTAATCACTTCACCCTTTTGCCGTCTTAGTAAGAAGTTCATTAAAAAGCAAAGTAGAGTAATCGATGCCATTGTTACTAGTAACGTTATGTTCCATTTAAAATATTCATCCTGTTTCCATTTAAAAATTGCATATCCTATCGGTGCAAAACTAATCACACTTAATAAAAGATACCAAATAGTTAGGCCCCTTACTTGAATTTCACTGGCTGCTCTCATGTCAACAACAACAGTATTGGTATAAGTAACGACCCAATCTCGGTCTTTTTTTATTTTTAACAATTGCTGATTATACTTTGCGAATGGATAGAAGCTTAACATAACAACAACTAGTATCCATAACATCTGAATAGAAAATCCTATTGCAAAACTTTTTATGAAAAAAGGTATGATTAAAACCGGAATTAAACATATCGTCCATATCCTTAACTCTTTTTTGTATCTTGCAACAATTTGTAAAACGGTAGAGTTGTCTAGCTGGTCTGCTGGAAGTGTTACCCCTAACACAATGTTCTTCTTAGGTTCTGCCTCATTTATCATAAGATAATAAATAATTGGTAATATTGGTAACATTGAAATCAGCATAATAATATTAACAATCATGACGAGATACCTCCTCATAAAATAAATCACATTTTTTAAGTAATTCTTCCTTTTCTATCCCACATAACTTAATTTCAGAAATTACCAATCGTAAATCCTCAATTTGTTTTTCTTTCCATCCAAGCGTATCGCTCTCTCTAACCTTAACTATTGCACCGCTACGGCGATCTGCTGTGATGTAGCCCTCCTGTTTTAGAACTTGGTATGCCTTATTCACAGTCATTGTATTCACACCGATTTCATTAGCAAGACAACGAATTGTAGGGAGTTTTTCTCCTGGTCCCAATTTCCCTTGTGAGATTCCAAGTACAATTTGATTTCGTATCTGTAGATAGATTGGTACATCACTTGAAAAATCAAGTGCAAGTAACATGAAAGCACCTCCTAATATGAAAGCTGATAATTCTTTAAATTCATTCCAGCTTTTCATTGTATTATTTGTATTATACACCATAATACAAATAATACAATAGTCAATTATTATTTAGAGCAAACTCGGAAAAAAGCGAAAAGATAGTATTTAAGCAGGTTTTCAGCTTGTTTGCACCGAATTTCTTTTTTCAGATCGGAAGAGCG
>DPVV01000029.1 GCA_003526525.1 Lachnoclostridium phytofermentans
TTATAGTATTTCATAGATTTATAAGGAACATCAGAGAGAAAGTTTGGTAATCGTCATAACTCATAATGATAAAGATTTTATGCTTTAAGATGATACCACTTTCTTATGAAGGGCAGAAGGGAGTTGATATGATGAAACAAAAAAATATACCAATGAAGTATTATATAGTGTTACTTCTTTTTTTTCTGTCCATTATCATGATTTCATGTTCTAAGAAAAAAGTAAAAAATTATGATGAGGTTATTTCACCGGATTCAATTTATCAGGAAATAGGAAATACTCAAGTAATTAAGGTAATGAATGAATTAGCTAAAATATCGATCTATTACCCAAAAATCGGACAAGAAGTAATTGATGAAAAGATTTTAGAGTATGTAAATTCTATAATGACGGATTTTGAGAATGAGATTAAGATTAAGCGAGAGCAAAGCAATATTTCATTCGATTATACACCGAGGCTAACGATTCAATATGAGACTTATGCTTCCTATCCTAATATCTGTAGTATCAAATTTCGTATTTTAGAAGGTATGCCGTGGGAAGAGAAGAAACGAGATTATATACAAACATTATGCTTTCAAGTGGATGAAGGTAATAGTTTAAAGATTGATGATATTATACAAGTTGCCTATCAACAAGATTTTTATGACCAAGTAATAATGCAATTAGAAATGCAAGAAGTCTATGGTAAATATTTAGATGTAGATATGATTGAAAGCATGGTAATGGATGCTGTTCAAAATGGATTACAATTTACATTAACGAATGACAATATAAATCTATACTTTCCAAGATATGATTTACTAAGTGGATTATCATTATCACCTACTACATCCATAGCAATTGCATCCTTATCGGACAAACTAAGCTTGGATGAACAAGGAAAGTTATACCTGGAGCGTAAAATTGATCGAAAAAAACCAATGATTGCATTAACATTTGATGATGGACCTCATGATATTTATACTGCAAGAATTTTAGATACCCTTAAGGAATGTGGAGGAAAAGCAACTTTCTTTGTATTAGGGAAACGGGTTGGAAGTCATAGTAAAATATTAAATCGAATAGTAAAAGAAGGCAGTGAAATCGGAAACCATTCTTATTCGCACCCATTGTTAACAACATCTTCAGCAGAAAAAATTAAGCAGGAAATATCAAAAACCCAAGATGCTATTTATAAATGCACAGGATTTAAACCAAAGCTCGTAAGACCAACTTATGGTGCAGTAAATCAAACCGTACGAGCAGCCATTCGTTATCCGATGATAGAATGGTCAGTAGATACAGAAGATTGGAAATCTCGTAATGTTGATATGATAGTCAAAGAAGCAATGAGAGGTGCCAAAGACGGAGCAATTATTTTGATGCATGATATTTATCCAACAACAGCAACTGCAGCGGAGAAAGTGATAAAAAAATTAACAAAAGAAGGTTATCAATTAGTAACAATTTCAGAATTATTTGAATATCGTGGTGTTGGACTGAGTGCAGGAAGAGAGTATTTTTCATCAAAATATAGCAGATAATTATTACTCAGCCATTACAGACACACACAAATATATAAAAATTAGAAGGTGAAAATCTTTATTCATAAAACCAGAAAGGGCTCAAGCATGCTTTTTCTTGTTTAAGACTTAAAGATTTTCACTTTTTTATTTTATTTTGCGAAGCGTAATACACTAACAATAACAATAGCTTATAGTAATTTGATTAGGAGCAAAAATAATCATCCGATGTTTATCAATATAAACAATATTAGATGAGCATATAATATCATTGACATTCATAAAAGATATTTATATAATGTTATAATAAGGAAATTATGATTACTACTTGAATTTTAATGCCATTAATATTACAAAAATACCTAATATAAAAATGATTGCTATTTCTGGTATTGAAAGAAGAGATAAAGAGGAGATTATCAGCGATGATAGAGAGAGAAATAATTACTAAACCAGATTTTTTTGAAGAAGCACTTAATTGTTATACTTCAAAAGAAAATAATTATGAGATTTTAGATAACTATGAGAAATTTGGTATGACACAAAAAGAAATGCAGGATTATATTCAACCAGTGCAAGAGTTTTGCAAGCAAGTGAATGATCAATTTAGTGTTGCTATAGAAGAGTTTCCAAAGTTGAAAGCTTTGTTAAAATTAACAGATACAGAGTTGCAGAAAGGTTCTATAATATTGATTTTCTATCGTAACTTATTAAGAATAGAACAAGGTATTGGTGAATTCACAAGGGAAGACTTAGCATTTATTCATATGCTAAACAAAGAAGAATATTCAGAGGCATTAACAGATGAGAAAGTATATGTGAAGGATGTTTCCGAGTTAATTCAATTTTTAGAGGCTCAAAGTCTTGAGGATGCTTATAAGATGCGATTGATTAGTTTGTATATGGATCGCTTGGTTATTAAGGATCAAATTATGAAATTAAAGAAAATTGCGGGTGATATAGTAAAGAAATCTTATCATCTTGTGGAACACATAGTCGTGGAAGAGCTAGTTCGAATGAAGGAACCAGATTATTTAGATGAGGTATTAAAAGATTCCATTCGTATCTTTATGGAGCAGGGGAAAAAGTTCACTTTAATTCCTTGTATCAGTCAATATAATGCACTTGGCATGGAAGGTGTTGATGATTCTTATATTTTTCATGTAGGTATCTATATAGTAAATTTGGTAAAAAGGAAAAATCAAAATAAATTTAATGATGCGCAGCTTATAGCGGATTTAAAAGCAATCAGTGATACCACTAGGTTAAAAATGCTTCATATGCTATCTTTGAAACGCATGTATATTCAAGAAATGGCAGAAGAACTAAAATTAACTCCAGCGACTGTTTCTCATCATATCAATATTCTGCTAACTATGGAGTATGTATTATTGACTGTTGATACTACAAAGTCCAAGAAAGTATATTATGAACTAAATAATGAGAAGCTGGAGGGTTTAAGTAAATCTATCTTAAACCTTGCAAGTGAACGCTCCCACCACTTAAATCAACGAAGTTAATTTTGAAGTTGGGGCTTTTTTAAAGCTGTAGTAACCTTATATATTTAGTTTTTAAAGAACTTATGTTCTTATTATAGTATTAAATTTGTTAAGTCTTTTACTTCTTAATCGGTGTGAGAATTCACTTACCACCTACGTGCTAATACGCTTTGAGGTGGGAGTGTTCTTCTCAATCATTGATAAATATTATTAAGGGAGGATCTAATGGAATCTGAATCAAAGTATCCAATTTTTAAAACAATTGAAAAGATGCTTGCGAATGTGAAACAGCAAAATAAGGCACTTTATATATGGCTAACTGTTTACACAATTGCAGCAGCAATCTATCCGTTTTTTGGAATCGTATTGCCAAAATTATTAATAGGGGAGCTTGTTTTAGGAGATTTAGCCAATGTAAAAACAGTAGTCACCATTATTGTAGGTTATCTAATTCTTGCTTCTATTGTTGGTTTTATTAAGAGTTATACATCAAACTGTGCCTATCCTAGAATTACAAGGCTTCGTATTGATTATATCGGTGAAATTTTCGATAAAATTGTAAGTGCGGATTATCAATACATGGAGGACTCAACATTCTTTAATAAAAATGAAAGGGCACTAGAAGCAACAAGCTCGAATAATAACGGTGTTGAAGGGGTATACCATAAGATGTTTGAAATTCCTGCAGTTATGATATCGGTACTTGTTCTTGTTGTAGTAATTGGGATGGTAAACCCTCTGATTTTACTAGGGTTGATTGTGAATCTCTTTGTTACGATCTACATTAGTAGGAATGTTCATAAACATGAATATAAGCGAAAGGAACAGCTAGCAAAAGCTGATCGAAAAAAACGTTATTATTATCAGACGACCCACGATTTTTCCTATGGTAAGGATATTAGGCTATATGGTTTATCTGGCCGAATCTTATCAAATTATAACAAAGAAATCAGTGGATATATAGCCGTGAAAAATCAGATTTTTAACAGAGAATATGCCCTAGGTTATATAGGCTTGCTCACTTTATTACTTAGTGATGCGCTGACCTATGGTATTTTAATAAAAAAAGTTGTGGATGGTATGTCAATTGCTGACTTCTCAATGTATCTAGCTGCAGTGGTAAGTTTATCTGTGATGTTAAAGAGCTTCTCAGAGCAAATTAGTTTTATAATCAATGAAACACATTATGTTTATGATTTTTATAACTTTTTAGATCGAGATCTTGGAGCAAAGGGCGGTGAAAATAAGGCAATTAAAGATGATACATTAGAAATCGAGTTTGACAACGTTAGTTTTAAGTATCCTAATACGGACCAATACATAATTAAAAATCTTAATTTTAAGATTAACAAAGGGGAACGTCTTGCTATTGTTGGTGTTAACGGTGCAGGGAAAAGTACGATTGTTAAATTAATGATTGGCTTATTTGATGTTACGGAGGGAGAGATACGAATCAATCAAATACCAATCAAGTTATTTGATAAAAAAGAATTATATGATATGTTTGCAGTTGTTTTTCAAGATATTAATGTCCTTGCATTTACAGTAAATGAAAATGTAGCATGTACCTCCGAAGGGATAGATGATGCTCGCGTCGAAAAAGCACTTGACCGAGTAGGATTGACGGAGAAAATAGGCGAATTACCTAAGGGTCGAGAGCAAATGATGTTAAAGATCATTGAGGCAGACGGAACGGAGTTTTCGGGTGGTCAGAGTCAAAAACTTGCCATAGCGAGGGCTTTGTATAAGGATAGTGCTATGGTCATCATGGATGAGCCAACAGCGGCACTGGATGCGCTTGCCGAAGCTGAAATCTACGAAAATTTTAGTGAATTAGTCAAGGGAAAGACAGCAGTCTATATATCACACCGTCTTGCCAGCACAAAGT
>DPVV01000120.1 GCA_003526525.1 Lachnoclostridium phytofermentans
GAAAGACTTGAAATAGAGCTTAAGAAAGATACAATCACTAATAAATGATTGTATCTTTCACTTATACTAATATATTCTATCACGATGTCCTATTGCTTTATTGTTTGGTAATTATTGCATAACATATGAGGTTTCAGCATCCACATATTGCTTTATGTTCGAAGCATTCACATATCTGGTTGCTATACCCTCTTTTACAACTAATAAAGTAGGTGCTTGCATAATATGATACTGCTTTGCTAATTCCATATTTTCTTCAGCATCAATTACCTGATAATTAAAACCATCCAAATATCCTTTTGCTAATTTACAATTTGGACATGTTTTTGTAGTAAATAAATAACATCCATCCTTTGACATATAAGTCTCGTTATCATCAAGATTTAATGTAACCGCTGCCTCTTCAATGACTTTATTCGCACTAAGCAAATCACCGGTATTTAATGCATGAGTTAAATTATACTCTACTCTATTTTTATATTCCTGTGATTTTCCTTCATTCCAGTTTTGTACTGGTCTATAGTATCCGGTAATTCTACTATATACCTCCGCTTTTTCACCACATTCTGGACATACAAAGCTTTCACCTTTAATATATCCATGATTTTTACAGATCGAATAGGTTGGCGACATCGTATAATAAGGTAATTTATAGTTTTCTGAAATCGTACGAACTAATTTTGCAGCTGCTTCCCAATCCGGTAACTTTTCACCTAAAAAGGCATGGAATACGGTGCCAGAAGTATATAATGTTTGTAATTGGTCTTGCACATCAAGTGCTGAAAAAACATCGTCTGTGTAATCTACTGGAAGATGGGAACTATTCGTATAATACGGGGTATCTCCTTCATTTCCTGCAGTCTTAATATCCGACCAACGTTTTCTATCATGTTTTGCAAGACGATAGCTGGTTGATTCCGCTGGTGTTGCTTCTAGATTATATAAATCTCCGAATTCTACCTGATAATCGCCAAGACGCTCTCTCATGTGATTTAACACTTCTACAGAAAATTGCTGAGTTTTCTTATCTGTCATATCTTTACCAAGCCATCTTGCATTCAGCCCTACTTCATTCATACCAATAAGCCCAATGGTAGAGAAATGATTTTCAAAGGTTCCTAGATAACGTTTCGTGTATGGATATAATCCTTCTTCTAATAATTTCGTGATTACTTTTCTCTTCACCTTTAAGGATCTTGCGGAGATATCCATCATACGATCAAGTCTTTGATAAAATTCCGCCTGATTCGCAGATACATATGCAATACGTGGCATATTAATGGTAACAACACCAACAGAGCCAGTGCTTTCACCGCTACCAAAGAAACCACCCGTCTTTTTACGTAGCTCACGTAAATCAAGTCTTAGACGACAGCACATGGAACGAACATCACTTGGTTCCATATCAGAGTTTATATAATTAGAGAAATAAGGGGTACCATACTTTGCTGTCATCTCAAATAATAATTGATTATTCTCTGTGTCTGACCAATCAAAATCTTTTGTTATGGAGTAAGTAGGAATTGGATATTGGAAACCACGCCCGTTCGCATCACCTTCGATCATAATTTCTATGAAGGCTTTGTTTACTAAATCCATCTCTTTCTTACAATCCTTATATTTAAAATCCATCTCTTTTCCGCCGACGATACATGGCAGTTCCGCTAAATCATTAGGAACTGTCCAGTCTAACGTAATATTGGAGAATGGTGCTTGTGTTCCCCAACGACTTGGAGTATTTACTCCATAAATAAAGCATTGAATACATTGCTTTACTTCTTCATAACTTAAATTATCTACTTTAACAAATGGAGCTAGGTAAGTATCAAAAGAGGAAAAAGCTTGGGCTCCTGCCCATTCGTTCTGCATGATCCCTAAGAAATTAACCATCTGGTTACATAAGGTGGAAAGGTGCTTTGCCGGAGATGAGGTAATTTTACCTGGAATTCCACCAAGCCCTTCTTTAATAAGTTGTTTTAAAGACCAACCTGCACAGTATCCTGTTAACATGGACAAATCATGAATATGTATGTCTGCGTTACGATGGGCATTTGCAATTTCTTCATCGTAAATCTCTGACAACCAATAATTTGCAGTGATCGCTCCAGAATTATGTAGAATTAATCCTCCAACTGAGTAAGTAACCGTAGAGTTTTCTTTTACTCTCCAGTCTTCCTCTTTCACGTACATATCTACAATTTCCTTATAATCTAAAATAGTAGATTTCATATTACGTATTTTTTCCCTATTCTTACGATAAAGAATATAGGCTTTTGCCACATCGGTATACCCAGATTGTTCAAGTACATGCTCCACACTATCTTGAATATCTTCTACCGTAACCGTACTGTCTTTCAACTTGGTTTGAAAATCTGATGTAACACGCAAAGACAACAAATTAATGATATCCTCGTTATAAAGTTTTTGCGTAGCATTGAATGCTTTTGCAATGGCACTACTGATTTTTGAAAGCGCAAATTCGGCTATTTCACCGTCCCGTTTCACAACTTTAATCATGTGTACTTCTCCCTTCCTACCTAGATTGTTCAATAATAAATTCTATCAGAAAGCAATAGCAACGTCAAGGCTAACTACAACATATATTTTAAGATTTTAGTCCTACCACTACATATTGTGTTTCATTGTGCTCGCAAGAAAAGTCCGTAAAATAGCTTAAACACACGGTTTTCGTTATGTTTCGCTCACTTACGGACTTTTTACTAACACAATATAATCTATTTTAATAATTTATTAAAAATTTTATTGCTATAATTGCTCCAAGCTTATTCTTGTTTACTCCGTACCAATTGGTTTGCAATATCCTTCGGTACATAAGCTTTTACAAAAATACCGCCTTCTTGATATTCCTCTTCTAACAGCTGCCCATACTTACGGATAAGCTGTATGCTCCCCGCTTCTTGGTAAGAAAATATATGCTCTAATAATACTTTTGCCTCTCGTAATACTTCTTCAATTAGATTTAGAAGTTCTACCACACCAACTCCATTTTTTGCAGAAATTTTTACGGTCTTATCTGCTTTTAAATCCTTCATTGGTTCTTCCTCTTGAACAAGATCTTGTTTATTAAAGACAGTAATCACCGTTTTATCTGTTACCTGTAGCTTTTTTAATGTTTCATAAACAATATGCATCTGTTTATAGGCCTGAGGATTCGAAGCATCCACAACATGTACGATGATATCGGCATACTTTGCTTCTTCTAAAGTAGAACGGAACGCATCAATCAAATGGTGGGGTAACTTTCTAATAAAACCAACGGTATCGGTTAATAATACCTGCTGCCCACTTTCTAATACTAGATTTCTAGTGGTGGGATCAAGTGTCGCAAAGAGCATATTGGCCTCTAACACATCGGCCTCAGTAAGGCGATTTAGTAGTGTTGATTTACCGGCGTTGGTATAACCTACAATTGCAACAACCGGAATAGGATTTTTCATACGAAGAGAACGTGCAACTTCTCTGTTTTTCTTGATATCATCTAATTCCCGATTTAATTGAGCAATTCTATCCTTAATTAAACGACGGTCAATCTCAAGTTTCTTTTCACCAGGACCTCTAGTCCCAATACCACCACCCAGTCTTGATAAGGAGTTTCTCATACCAATTAACCTGGTAGAACGGTATTTTAACTGTGCCAATTCAACTTGAATCTTACCCTCCCTTGTACTTGCATGCTGGGCAAAGATATCTAGTATTATCATAGTACGATCCATTACCTTTGCCTGCAGTGCATCTTCAAGGTTTCTTAATTGAGCAGGAGATAATTCATCATCACAGATAATTCCTGTGGCACCTAACTGTTCAATCAGAAGACGGATTTCTTCAATCTTTCCCTTACCAACGTAAGTTCCAGGATGAATGCTCTCACGATTTTGAATGATTCTTCCAACGGTTATGGCACCTGCAGTATCTACAAGCTCCACAAGCTCATCTACTGACTCCTCGGTATCATCATTATCATTTTCGCTGACGGCAACCAGAATCACTTTTTCTTTCTCTTCTTTTATCTCATATAATTCTGACATAACTATAGGCTGTCCTCCTTATGGTTTCTTTACTGATCCAGATGTTTCTACTTGCTCAGATTTGTTTGTATTCGTTTCCTTACTAGCACCCTCTACTCTAGTTTTTAAGAAGGTAGCGTCTTTTTTTGCATCCACATCGTCTGGGTAACGATCCAGATACTTTTTCATCTTCTCGTATGCTTCGTTAAAGTTTCCAGTCTTTTCTAATAGTATAATCTCGTTTCTTAAAAGTTGCTGTTCAATCGTTACATCTGAGTATTTTTTTGCCTTCTTTAGACAATCCTTTGCCTTATCATACTCTTCCTCATTAAGATAACAGGTTAGAAGTTGATTATAAAACATTGCAGATACCATACCTTTTTGTTCCTCAAAGGTCTCAAAGTACATGATCGCTTGCTTAAAATCACCTTCTTCTATACTTATTTCTCCTAGAAAGTAATTTGCCTCTATAAAACCATTTTTTAATGACTGTGCTAATTGTAGCTTTGCATGTTCATAATTTTTTTGATAAAAATAAACCTTCGCAAGCTCAAAGCTATCTCTCTCTGAGTGGACTGGAAGCTCAGCTGCAATCTTTAGTACTTCTTCTGCCTCGGAGGTACGGGAGAGTTCTTTTAACGCTGCATATTTTCCAAAATAAAGATCAAAATCACCCTTAGAAATTTCTATTGCTTTATCATAGTCTTTGATACTCTCTTCATAATTACCAAGAATTCTATTAATATTCGCTCTCGCATTATAAATCGCAGCATCATCTTTCCCGGTCTCTAAAATTTCAGTATAGATTTTAGATGCTTCCTCAAGATTTCCACTTCTCTCTAGTGCATTTCCTTTGTAATATAAAATATCAGTATTTAAGTCTTTCTCTTCTGATATCCCAAGTGCTAAATCAAAATTTCTTATAGCCTCTTCATAAGATTGTGCATATAAATTTGCGATACCAATTCCACGATAAGCTTTCTTGTTGTTTTGTTTTACGATAGCTATTTCTTTATCCATAATTATGCTTTCAAATTCTTTAATGGCATCTTCATATCGTGAGAGCTTAATCAATGTAAAACCATAATCTAAATAAAACTCTGCTTTATCCGGATTTGCTTTAATAGCATCTATAAAACTTTTCTCAGCCTTATCATATTCCCCCGCATCATAATAGGACATCGCTTTGCTATAACTTCGATTTGCCTTACTTAGCCCACAGCCGCTTAAAACAAGCGATAAACATAATACCGCTAGTAATGCTTTTTTCTTCCTCAATGTATCCATCCTCCATTTACCTTAGGTTAACGATTATTGTCATTATATAATTTTTTCCTACCATACACAAGGGTAGGAATGAAAAAAGGAACAAAAGAAGCCTTCCTAAAAGAAGACTTCCCTTAAGGAACTTCCTCTAAATTCTTATCGCAGATGGCAAACATTGGGATTTCATGACCTTTAACCAGAGTATTTAGAACTATAAAGAACTATAAATGTTAATAATAACAACATTTATAGTTCTATTATGATTTTGTTCTGAAATTTTTATATAGGTAAACTATCCCTGACGCAGAGAGCTCCCCACCCAACTGTAGGATTTGGGTAATTTTTGAAAGCTGGAAGGTGCTTTGCTCCACTAATTAAGTAAGCTTTCATCTTTTCACCATAAAGATATAAGTCGTTCCCTTTCACAATCCCCCATTCCATTAAAAGTGCAACTGATCCTGTAACAAATGGAGTTGCCATGGAGGTACCGGAACGAACAGTATACCCACCCCCTGGAGATGCTGAAATAATGTCTACACCAGGAGCAACCAAATCCGGTTTCACAGCTAAATCACTTCTGGTAAATCCACGCCCTGAAAAATATGCAAGACTGTTCGTATTCGAATCATAGGCACCTACACTAATAACTCCTGATGCAGTAGATGGTATCGTTAATGTAGTCTCAGGAGTAGGTCTTAAAAATCCAGTTTGACCGCTTAATACTCCTGAAGAAGGAAGCCACAAGTTATAATTGCCAACGATAATTCTCTTAGGCGTCAGTGTAATCTTCCAGATTCCAGGTATTAATAATTGCCCTACTGGAATTAATTCAATGTAAATTTCTTGCGCTTTATTAGAAGGAATAGGCTTTCCATAATAAAGTAGTATCTTTGTTTGTCTTAATTGGAATTGTTGGGAACCAAGAATAGAAGGAATCGGTCCAACTACATCACCGCTTGGATGAACCAAAGAGATATCAAACTCATCGAAATAATTCTTCCAAATCTGTATGTTGATAGAAGTTTCTCCTTCTCCGATTGCTAGTTCAACGACTGCATTTACATTTGGACTTAAGACACCAGCGGTATGTGTCCTACTACTTCCCTCATTTCCAGTTCCAACGACAATACTGGTTTTCCAGTAATTAGCCGCCGTATCTATATATGTTTCTACGATCGCATTACCATCATGAGATCCATAGTTATTACCAAAACTAATATTAATCGCTAATGGTTGTTTTCTTGCAAGCGCAGTCTTTATTGCAAAATCTACACCTGTCATAAGCTGTGATGTCTTCGGAAACGATTGGCTAACTGGATTTCCTAATTTTACAACCAAAATATCACTTTTAGATGCAACTCCACGATACCTACCATCAGCAGATCCAGATCCGGCAGCAATTCCAGCAACATGGGTACCGTGCCCCGATAAATCCGTACTCGGTACTAGTCTCATTCTCTCCGACATATTGTACACTGCCAAAGCAGCATTAATATCCTCCTCCGTGTACAAGGTTCCGTCAACGAAACCTTCTGGAGGTTTTCGATCCCCAGTAGGCTGAATTGTTTGATCCCAAATACCGATTATCCTTGTCTTTCCATCTGCTTTTCTAAAGTCTGGATGGGCATAATCAATTCCAGAATCAAGCACTGCAACAATTACACCTTCTCCAGATAGATTAAACGGTGGAGCCTGTACTGCTGTGATGCAAGAAGCTGCCTTCCCCTCCGTTACTTCGAAGGTTAACTGTTTCGGTTTCTCGATAAATTCAATCTCACTATATCCAACCAATCGGTCAATTTTATCCTGAGCAATGGTAATAATCGCATAACCACCTAATAATTCTACGAATTTAAATCCCAGTTCATCTGCTACCCTTTGCAGGCTACTATTAAATCTGACTATTAATTCCCACTGTCTTGTTTCTGGATCATACCCAACATCCAAATCCTGTGTCTGCTCTCGATCACGATTTGATACATCTAGTGCCAAATTCAGCTGATTATCTGCTTTTCCGCTATTCATGCTATCCTCTGGTTTTAACTCTTATCTCTAATATATTCTTATTTTACTACTTTTACCACTAAAACAAAAAGTCGAAGCCACTCGTCAACAAACGGCTTCAACTTTTATTAACTTATTTTACCAATTACTATAAAACTCCTTCATTAAGAAAAAGGCAGGCTTTTTATAGCTTTTATCTGCAGAGAGCAGTCCTTTTATATTATAGTAATGTTGCATCGTATGAAGTCTTCTCGGACACCTAAAATCAAACAAAATCCAAGGGCTAATTCCTTTGATATAGCTTATTTTACTCAGTGTTTCAATTTGATCACGGTAAATTTTAAGCTGTCTGTCTTCTGTGTACAAATCATCCTCGGTTCCGCTTGCACCAGCTCTTGCATCTGCTCCAAATTCACTAATAATGACAGGCTTATCTGGTTTACTATTTTCAAATATCTTAGGTAACTTTGTAAAATCTGGTTCATACCAACCAAAATATTCGTTAAGACCTATAATATCAATAATATCAGCCAATCGATCAGCAATACAAAGTTGTTTAAGGTCTACTAGGCAAGCTGCGGAGATCATTCTTGTGGAATCAAGCTCTCTTGCTTTATTCACTAAATTACTCATAAATCTAAGCCGTGCATCAGAATCTGCATTTTCATTACCTACTGACCAGATAATTACACTTGCTCTATTTCTATCTCTTAGAATCAATTCAGAAAGTTGATTTGATGCATCTGCATAGGTGTCTGGATTATCAAATTCGATAGCCCAATAAACAGGAATCTCCTCCCATAGCATAATACCAATTTCATCTGCAATACGTGCTGCCTTTTCTGAGTGTGGATAATGTGCCAGCCTCATGTAATTACAGTTCATCTCTTTTGCCAAACGGAAGTTCTCTCTGATTTCGTCTTCTGTTACTGCCTTCCCATTGATAACACTTTCCTCATGTGCGCTGATACCTTTTAGCAATATCTTCTTTCCGTTTAAATAGATATCTGTTCCATAAACTTTAATTTCACGGAATCCAATTTTTTCTTTGACACAGTCCTCTCCGTAGCGCAAAATCACATCATAAAGTTTTGGATTTTCAGTGGACCAAAGTTCAGGATGCGCCTTTAGTTGAAACTCAACCACACCATCCTTTACTTCAAACACTTGATTTATCTGTAATTCTTTAATTTCTAATTGAACACTGCTGTTGGTACTACTTCCCTCCAGAGTGATTTTTCCTGCTATCTTTTCATAACTTCCATCTGGAAGAAGATATAAAAATGCATCTTTTATAAAGGCTTCTGGCATACGAATTATCTCAACATCACGATAAATTCCCCCATAATTAAACCAATCCGTATTTTCACAAGGTACATTAGTCCGCTTTCTTGTATTATTTGCAACTACCATGATTCGGTTATCATCCGATAAAATCCCTGTAACTTCAATTACAAATGGGGTAGATCCGCCTTGATGCATTCCCACAAATTGTTTGTTTACAAATACTTTGGCATCGTAATTAACTGCACCAAACTTAAGGAAGATTTTCTTTTCTCCTTGATTTTTGTAGCGAAAGGTTCGGGTATATACTACGCTGCCCTCGTATAGGAAATTTCTTTCCGACTGAGTATTCCAACAGGATGGTACCTTCATGGTTTCCCATGTATCGAAACTAAAATCTACTGGATACTGTCTTCCATCTTCATCAAAATAAACCTCTTCGAACCACTTTGCTCTAAGGCAGTTATCATATTGATCGATTCCATAATTCCATGTCCCATTTAAATATTCTTTGTCTCTATAATAATCAAGAAATAAACTATCACTCTTTATCATTTTACTTCTATAATAATCTTCATAATTAACTTTATGGATTGATTCTTGAAAAGTTCCGTTTTCTTCTTTTATCATATTAATACCCAACCTTTCCATAACCTGCAAACTTTTGGTCGCAGGTACTATATCTGTACAGTGAACTATATAACTATCCACTATTTTAAAAAATGTTTCTACACTAACTTTAGTTCCATGATACATCTTACTATGAAACTATTAATTGAAGCATGATAACACTTTATATAAAATATTAATGAAATATAAAGATTTCCATATCA